>WFQZ01000169.1 GCA_015486785.1 Thermoflexales bacterium | reverse complement strand
GCGCTACACATTGGGAAAATCCTTTCTATCTCCAAAGCCTTCGCCGCCTTCGTTTCCGGCGTGGGGGTGAGCGTGAGCGTGGGCGGAGTCTCCGTTGCCAACCGCGCCAAACGTATCTCCTCCAGGGGCGGCGCGAGCTTCCTGATCACGACGTTGCGCTCAAAGAAAGCGTAACCGTCCGCAGTCACTTGCACGCGGGCCGGCACTTGATCTTGCTCCTGGAACAGGGAAAAGGTGTACACTCCACCGGAATCCGTGTGCGTGACCTGCGGAATCCCGCCGATGTCCAACGAGACCTCCGCGCCGGTCACCGGATTTCCCTCAGGATCGCTGACCTTGCCGGCATAGGTCACCGCTTGAGGCGTAGGCGTAGCTTGATGTGCGGGATAAGCGGCCCGGAATTGCCAGTACCCAACCAGAATCGCCGCGATAGCACTCATCGCCGCGACAAGCACTTGCGTGACTTCAACTTGCAGCTTTTTGTTGCCCATTTTACGCTCCTTAGCAGGTAGGTTACATCGGATGGGGGAATAGCTCGTTGGCCGTTACTCAAAGTATAGCGGAAGCGTTGAAAAAGTGTAACCGCGCCTCTTGCGGGATTGATTCTTCCCCCCGTCGAGGCCGCCAGAAGGAGAAATTTTGCCTCTTGAGTGGCTCACAGTGCGCAATTAAAATTACCTATATAGCTGTTGCGCATTTGCTATATATCAAACGATCGTTTGATATATAGCAAACACCCATGTTCCTATATAGCAAACGATCATTTGCTATATAGGAAACGAACAGTTGCTATATAGCAAATCTCGTACTAAGGTGCGTCGCACCTTGAGGGGGTTTCAGTTCGCCCGATTTCACGCTATAATTTTGGAAATCATCCCGAAGGAGGGAGCTTATGGAAAATGAGAAAAACACCTGGATCATCGTTGCCGTTCTCATCGGCATACTCTTGATCGGAAGTTGTCTGTGTTGCTCGGTAACCGGCTGGGTGGTCTACACCCTGGGCACAATCGAAAGTCCCACCATCATAGCCCCAGGCACCGTTGAGATGGAAACTACACCCGTCCCGCCCACCGTGGGGCCGCTGCCCGATGAGGCTGCCGAGACGTTGGATTCCCTCCGCGCCACCGACATCCCGGCGGCGGATTTGCACGAGTTGGGCATCCGCTTTATGAATGTGCCGCCCGATACCCCGCGCGTGGCCTCGACCGTCAATCCTGATTACCCGGTCGGCACCAAACGCACCTTCCACGTCTCCAACGTGGATTCAGATGAGCAGTTTGACATCACCGCCGTGCTGAAGTACAAAACGCCCCACGTCTACATGTGGGTGGAGGAGGGGACTAAGGTTGACGAGGATCGCTTGCGCAAAGCCGCCGATCTCTTTGAACGGCACACCTATCCCACCGACCGCGAATTCTTTGGCTCCGAATGGACGCCCGGCGTGGACGGCGACCCGCATTTGAGCATCTTGCACGCGCACAACCTCGGCTCTACCGTGGCCGGATACTTCTCCAGCCCCGATTCCTACGTCCGCGTGGTGCGCCCCGACTCCAACGAGATGGAAATGTTCTACATCAACTTGGATAACGTGACCGTGGGCAACGACTTTTACAACGGCGTGTTGGCGCACGAATTCCAGCACATGATTCACTGGAACAACGACCGCAACGAGACCACCTGGCTCAATGAAGGCTGCTCGGAGCTGGCGATGGCTTTGAACGACCGCGCCTATCCCGGCAAACATTACGACGTGGGCGGCAGCGACCGCAGCTACACCTCGCACCCCGACACGCAATTGGACTCCTGGCCCGAAGGCTCCGCCGGAGACGCTTCCAACAACTACGGCGCGTCCTACCTGTTTATGGAATACTTCCTGGACCGCTTCGGCGAGGCCGCCACCAAGGAATTGGTTTCCAGCCCCCTCAACGGCATGGACAGTTTCGATGCCGTGTTGCGTGACTTGGGCACCGGTTTGACGCACAAGGACATCTTCGCCGATTGGGCCGTGGCGAACCTGCTGGACAATCCCGACTTGGACGATGGGCACTACGGCTACCACGCCATCAACCCGCGTTCGCCCAAACGCTCCGCCGGCTATGGGACGGACGATTTGCCCGTGAACAAGCGGGCCGATGTGCGTCAATACGGTGTGGATTACATTGAGCTGAAAGGCACCTCGCCGGTGCATTTCACCTTCACCGGCGCAACCCAAAACCGGCTTTTGAACACCGAGGCGCACAGCGGCCAATACCTGTGGTGGTCCAACCGCGCCGACGACTCGGACACCAGCTTGACCCGTCTGGTGGACTTGCGCCAAGCACAGTCGGCGCAACTGGACTTCTGGGAGTGGTATCACATTGAGGAAGATTGGGACTATGCCTACGTCGTGGTGGGCACGACCGCATCCGGCACCATCCCGAACGACCTCAACTCCGACGCCATCCATTGGACCATCGTCAACCAGCCGCAGGGCGAACACTGCACCACCGAAAACCCGAACGGCAACAGCTACGGTTGCGGCATCACCGGCAGCAGCGATGCTTGGCAGCAAGCGCACGTGGACCTTTCCGCCTACACCGGCCAGCAGATCGCGCTGCGCTTTGAGTACATCACCGATGCGGCGGTCAACCAAGCCGGATTTGCCGTGGATGACCTGACCCTGACCGTGGACGGGCAGCAAGTCTTCAGCGATGACGTGGAGCAAGACGACACCGGCGATTGGATCGCCCAAGGATTTGTGCGTCACGCCAACGTGCTCCCGCAAGAGTGGATTGTCCAACTGGTCACCTACGGCGGCACGCCGCAAGTCCAACGGCTGCTGATGCTAGACGCTACCTCCGGCGAATGGGACATCCCGCTTTCCCCGGAGCACAAACGCGCGGTGATCATCGTCTCGGCCATCGCTCCGGTCACCACCGAACCGGCCACCTACGAATACTCATTCACCCGTTAGCGTTGGAGCAGCCGTGAACCAATCGCCTCCCCCCATCGGGATATTCGATTCCGGCGTAGGCGGACTTTCCGTGTGGCGCGAGATCGTCCGCCTGCTCCCCGGCGTGGATACAATCTACGTGGCCGATCAAGCGCATATCCCCTACGGGCCGCGTCCCTTGGACGAGGTGCGCCGTTACGCGGACGGCATCACCCGCTTCCTGCTGCGGCAAGGCGCACGGCTGATCGTGCTGGCTTGCAATACCGCCTCCGGCGCGGCACTGCACAAACTACGGGCAACGTTCCCGCACGTGCCCTTCGTGGGCATGGAGCCGGCGGTCAAACCGGCGGCGGAACACACCCGCAGCGGCGTCGTGGGCGTCATCGCCACCCCGGCCACCTTCCAAGGCGACCTGTTCCGCTCGCTGGTGGCGCGATTTGCCGCCACGGTGGACGTGCGCCCGCAGACGTGCCCCGGCCTGGTGACCGCCGTCGAGGCCGGCGCGTTGGACACCCCGGAGACGATGGCCTTGCTGCGCCGTTACCTCACGCCGCTGCTTGAGGCGGGCATAGACCATCTTGTGCTCGGCTGTACTCATTACCCCTTCCTAACGCCCGCCATCCGGCAGATCGTCGGCCCGCAAGTGACGCTCGTTGATCCCGCCCCGGCAGTGGCGCGGCAAGTGCGCCGTTTGCTGCGCCGTCACGGCTGGCCGGACGAGTCCCGCCGCCGGGCCGACCATCGCTTCTACAGCACCAGCGACGCGGCGGCGTTGCGGCAAGCCGCCCGCACGCTCGTGGGCTATCAAGGTTCGGTGGATGCGGCGCGCTGGGAAGACGGCGTGCTCCGTGAGGCGCAATGCTCTCCGTAATCATCCCCAACTGGAACGGGGCGCAGCATCTGCCTGCCTGCCTGGAGAGCCTGCGGGCGCAAACCTGGCGCGAGTTTGAGACGTTGGTCGTGGATAACGCCTCGCAAGACGACTCGCTGGCGGTGCTGGCCCGTTACCCGGAGGTGCGCACGTTGGCGTTGAAGCGCAACACTGGCTTCACCGGCGCGTGCAACACCGGCTTCCGTGCTGCACGCGGCGAAATCCAAATCCTGCTCAACAACGATACCGCCGTCGCTCCGGACTGGCTGGCACAACTGGCCGCGACCTTCGCCCGCCATCCCGAAGTGGGATTGGTGGCCTCCAAGATGCTGCTCTTTGACCGGCGTGACACATTCCACACCGCCGGGGATTACCTCACGCCGGACGGGATGGCGCACAATCGCGGCGTGTGGCAGCGGGACGAAGGGCAGTTTGATCATCCGGCCTACGTCTTCAGTGCCTGCGGGGGCAGCTCGGCCTATCGCCGCTCCATGCTCGCCGAGATCGGCTTGCTGGATGACGACTTCTTCTTCTCGTTTGAGGATGTTGACCTGGCGTGGCGGGCGCAACTGGCCGGTTGGAAGTGCCTGTACCAGCCGCGAGCCGTCGTCTATCACAAGCTCAAAGCCTCCGGCGGCGGGACGGTGGCCTCATTTTACGATGCCCGCAATCGGCTCTATACGCTCTTCAAAAACTACCCCGCCGACCTGTGGCAAGCGCACCGCCGTGAGGTGATCGCCGCGCAGCTCCGCTTGCTGCGTGACGCGCTGCGTTCCTGGCGCGGCGCGGCGGCGCGGGCCACCTTGCGCGGCTGGCTGGCGGGATGGCGCGGCTGGCCGGTGATGCGCCGCAAGCGGCAGCGCATCCAAGCCCACCGCAAAGCCTCCGCCGCGTACCTTGAGCGGCTGATGACGCCCCCTTACGAAATTCCCCTTTGAGCGATCCCCGCTTTTACGGTATACTTACCTTCTGAAAACGCGCTTGCTCTCCGCAAGCGAAGGGAGGGTCAATGGAAAATCAAGGTGTAATTGCACGGGTAGCCGGGGTGGTGGTGGATGCGGAGTTCCCATCGGGGAATCTGCCCAGCATTCACAACGCCTTGCACGTGCCGCGCGAGGACGGTTCCCCCCTGGTGTTGGAGGTGCAGGAGCACATCAACCCCCGCACGGTGCGCACGATAGCGATGTCCGGCACGGCGGGATTGCGGCGCGGGCTTCCGGTGCGCGATACCGGCGATGCTATCTCCGTACCGGTCGGCCCGCGCACGCTGGGGCGGTTGTTCAACGTGCTCGGCGAGCCGACGGACGGCCAAGAGCCGCTGCACGATGTCCCGCGCCGTCCGATCCACACGCCGTCCCCGCCGCTGCTGGAGCAACGGGTCGTGGTCAAGCCATTCATCACCGGCATCAAGGCCATTGACCTGCTGACGCCTTACCCGCGCGGCGGAAAAATCGGGCTGTTTGGCGGCGCGGGCGTGGGCAAAACGGTGCTGATGATTGAGTTGATGGGGCAGACGATTCGCGGCTATTCGGGGATCGTGTTGTTCGCCGGTGTGGGGGAGCGCAGCCGCGAGGGCAACGATCTGTGGCTGGAAATGCAGCGCAGCGGCGTCATCTCCAACACCGTGTTGGTCTTCGGGCAGATGAACGAGCCGCCGGGCGCGAGGCTGCGCGTTCCGCTGACCGCGCTGACGATGGCGGAATACTTCCGTGATAGCGAACGCCGCCAAGTGCTGTTGTTCATTGATAACATCTTCCGCTACATCCAGGCCGGGGCCGAGGTTTCGGCTCTGTTGGGGCGTCTGCCCAGCGCGGTAGGCTACCAGCCGACGCTCAACAGCGAGATGGGCGCACTCCAGGAGCGCATCACCACCACCAGCCGGGGCAGCGTCACCTCCATCCAGGCCGTCTACATCCCCGCCGACGATCTGACCGATCCGGCGGTGGTGGCTACCTTCGCGCACCTGGACGCGGCCACCGTCCTTTCGCGCCGCCAGGTGAGCTTGGGACTCTATCCGGCCATTGATCCGCTGGCCTCCAGCAGCACCTTGCTGACCGCGGAGACGGTCGGCGCGGAACATTACGCCATTGCAATGGAGGTGAAGGCCCTGCTTTCGCGTTATGAAGAACTGCAAGACGTGATCGCCATCCTGGGGCTGGAGGAGTTGAGCGACGAGGATCGCTTGGCCGTGCATCGCGCCCGCCGCGTGCAGCGATTCCTCACCCAACCGTTCTTCGCCTCCGAGTCCTTCACCAACATCCCCGGCGCGAGCGTCCCGCTGGAGGAGACGTTGCGCGGTTTCCGCGAGATTTTGGACGGCCAGCACGACGATCTGCCGGAGCAGGCCTTCTACATGGTGGGCACGATAGACCAGGCGCGGGAGAAAGCCGCGCAGTTGATGCCGGATGAACACGATGCGGCTTGAGGTGCTGACGCCGGAGCGCTCCGTGCTGGTGGTGGAGGCCGTGCAGAAGGTACGGCTCAAGCTCGGCGATGGCGGTTGGCTGAGCGTTTACCCCCGGCACGCGCCGTTGATCGCGGAGACGTTGGGCGGCCCATTGCACTATGTGACCGCCGACGGCGATCAGGTGCGCGAACTGCCCGCCGGATTGCTGCACGTCACGCCGGCGCAGGTGACGATCTTTCTGGAATCCTGAACTTCTGTTACAATACTGGGGCTGGGGGGCCACGATGATTTTATCCCGTGCCGGGCGAACCGGCGCAGAGGCAACATTGGCGGCTGTATCCTCAAGACCTCATATCAACTGGGAGCGAAAATGACCGAAGCGACATCAAGTCACAAACGAGCATGGCATGCCATGGATGTGAAAACAGTCTTAGAAACGCTTCAGACTAACGCGCAGCGGGGCTTAACTTCCGCCGAAGCGCAACAACGGCTCAGCCGTTATGGCTACAACGAACTGCAAGAAAAGCCCCCGGTTTCTTTTTGGTCGCTGTTGTGGGCGCAATTGACCGGCTTCGTGGTCGTTATCCTGCTGGTGGCGGCGGTGATCTCAATGGCGATGGGCGATTGGATTGAAGCGGTGGTCATCCTGCTGATTGTGGTGCTGAATGCCGCCATCGGCGTGATCCAGGAGAGCCGCGCCGAGGCCGCGTTGGACGCGCTGAAGAAGATGGCCGCGCCCGAAGCCCACGTGCTCCGCGACGGGGCCAAGGTCACGGTGCCGGCGCGGGAGCTGGTGCCCGGTGACATCGTGCTGCTGGAAGCGGGCAGCATCATCCCCGCCGACGTGCGCTTCATTGAAAGTGCCAACTTGCGCGTTGAGGAAGCCTCCTTGACTGGCGAATCGGTCCCCGTGAACAAGGCCGCCGATTTGGTGTTGCCGCCCGATGCCGGATTGGGAGATCGGCGCAATCTGGGGTATATGAGCACCACGGTCACTTACGGACGGGCGCGGGCGGTGGTGGTGGAAACGGGGATGCAGACGGAGATGGGGCACATCGCCACGATGCTGCAAGACGTGGAAAACGAACAAACCCCGCTCCAAATCAAGCTCGACGAAGTGGGGAAGACGTTGGGGATCGGCAGCCTGGCGATCTGCGCGTTGGTGTTCCTGGTGAGCGTGGGGCGTCCTTGGCTCACCGGGCAGACGTTGACGCTGGAGGACGTGGCGAACTTCTTTATGATCGCCGTGAGTTTGGCGATTGCCGCCGTGCCGGAGGGACTGCCGGCGGTCGTGACCGTGTGCCTGGCCCTGGGGATGAATGAGATGGTCAAGCGGCACGCGCTGATCCGCCGTCTGCCGGCGGTGGAGACGCTGGGATCGGCGACGGTCATTTGCTCCGACAAGACCGGCACGCTCACCCAAAATCAGATGACCGTCACGCGCGTTTGGACTCTGGAGCATGCCTACACGGTCACCGGGAAGGGCTACGAGCCGCACGGGGATTTCCTGTTGGGGGAGGAACTCATTGACCCAGCCGCTCATTGTGAGTTGCGCAGTGCCTTGCTCATCGGGACGCTGTGCAATGACGCGAGCTTGGAACGTGAGGCCGGACAGGTGCGCATGGTCGGCGATCCCACGGAAGGGGCTTTGGTCACGGTGGCGGAGAAGGCGCGGTACGTGCAGACGGAATTGGCGCAGTCTTTCCCGCGCCGCGCCGAGATTCCCTTCGATTCGGAGCGCAAACGTATGACCACCATCCATCAGGTGGATGCTTCCGCCGCGCTCCCTTGCTGGCAGGAGATGCCCTACATCGCGATGGTCAAAGGCGCACCGGATTTGGTGTTAGCCCGCTGCACGCAGGTGCTCACTGCGCTGGGGCCGCGTCCTATGGACGGGGCAACGAGGCAGCGGATCATAAACGCCAACACCGAGATGGCGGCGCAGGAACTGCGGGTGCTGGCGATGGCCTACCGTCCGCTGGATGAAATCCCCGCCGACCCGCAGCCGGGGGAGGTGGAGCGCGACTTGGTCTTCGTGGGCTTGATGGGGATGATTGACCCGGCCCGCCCGGAGGTCATTCCGGCGGTGCGCAAGGCCCAGGGCGCGGGATTGCGCACGGTGATGGTCACCGGGGACTATGCGACCACGGCAGCAGCCATTGCCTCGGAGATCGGCATCTTGCAACCGGGACATAAAGTCATCTCCGGGGCGGAGTTGGAGGCGATGAGTGACGCGCAACTGCACGAGGTCATTGATCAGACGGATGTCTTCGCCCGCGTCGCCCCGCATCACAAGGTGCGCATCGTGGAAGCTCTGCGCTCCCGCAATCACGTGGTGGCGATGACTGGCGACGGGGTCAATGACGCACCCGCGCTCAAGCGGGCGGATATCGGCGTGGCGATGGGCATCACCGGCACGGATGTCTCCAAGCAAGCGGCGGATATGGTGCTCACCGATGATAACTACGTTTCCATCGTTAGTGCCATTGAGCAAGGCCGCATCATCTACTCCAACATCCGCAAGTTCGTTTACTTCTTGCTCTCCTGCAACATGGCCGAGATCGCCACTTTGTTCCTGGCCGCGCTGTTCGGCTGGGCGCCGCCGTTGACGGCGATTCAACTCCTGTGGCTCAACCTGCTGAGCGACGGTGCGCCCGCGCTGGCGTTGGGGCTGGAGAAGGGCGATCCCGACATTATGGATCGTCCGCCGCGCTCACCCGATGAGCCGGTGATCAACCGCGAGATGCTCAGCGGGGTGGCCATACAAACGGTTGCCATCACTACGGCGGTGCTCTTCGCTTACCTCCAGGGACTCAAACACGCTGTAGCCTCCGGTCGCCCGCAGATCGCCACCGCGCAGACGTTCGCCTTCATCACGCTGATCATCTCGGAACTGCTGCGGGCGTACACTTCGCGCTCGGAACGGTATCCGCTGCTCAAGTTGGGCGTCTTTTCCAATAAGTGGATGCAGTACGCCGTGGGATTCTCGTTAATCCTCGCGCTCATCGTCGTGTACGTGCCCTTCCTGCGCCTGATTTTCGGCACGGTCGTGCTCACCTGGGCGGATTGGGGAATCATCCTGCCGCTCACGCTGATCCCGTCTGTGGCGGCTGAAATACGAAAGATGTTTCTGTAGTCTTAGTTGAAGTGGGTATGTTTATGCACCGTCAAACCACAGTCTTGCTCGTAGATGATGAAGTGGGCGCCTTGAAAATGGTGCAGGCTTACTTGACCGCCAAAGGGTTCAAGGTGGTGACCGCCAGCAGGGCCGAAAAAGGCTTACGCTTGGCCTATCGGTATCATCCAGACGTGATCTTGCTGGACGTGATGATGCCGGATATGGATGGCTACGAGGCTTGCCGCCGTTTGCGGGAGATGATGGATACGCCGGTGATCTTCTTAACCGCCAAAGGGACGCTTGATGACATTGTCCGGGGGTTCTCCGCCGGTGGCGATGATTACATCGTCAAACCTTATCAGTTCTCCGAGCTGTTATGCCGCATCAACGCGGTGTTGCGGCGTAAAGAGAGCGAGCAGGACGGGCATACGCTGGTCCCCAGCGAGGAGATGATCCTGGATAGCAACTTGCGCCGTCTGCTGGTGCGCGGGGAAGAAGTCCACCTCACGCCCAAGGAGTTTGAGCTGCTGGAACTGCTGGCGCGGCATCGCGGGCGGGTACTCAACGATGATATGATCCTTTCCAAGGTGTGGGGGTACGACCGGATCGGAGAGCACGACTTGGTGAAACAATACGTCTATCGCCTGCGCCGCAAGCTGAGAAAACACAGCAAGATGCAGTACATCCACACAGTTTGGGGCGAAGGCTACTACTTTGACCCGCAATCAAGCCCGTAGGTGAGCGGGCTTCCCGCCGCGTCTCTTGCGGTGAGCAGTTACTATGTGCCAAGGAGAAGTCAGGTGCGCGTGCGTAGAAAAGTTCTGGTCATTGATGATGATCGCGACTTGACCGACTTGATCAAATCGGGATTAGAGCATGAGAAATTCATCGTAGAGGTTGCCCGGAACGGCAAAGAAGGGCTGCGGAAGGCTTACGAGTTCCGCCCCGATGTGATCGTTCTGGATGTGATGATGCCGCAAATGGACGGCTGGTTGACATGCCAGCGGCTGCGAGCGGTCAGCGATACCCCGATCATCATCCTTAGTGCCCTGGACGATCAAGCCGCCGTGATCAAGGGGTTGGGTTTGGGCGCGGATGCCTACGTAGCCAAGCCTTTCAGCCTGGCGCGAATGATCGCCCACATCAACGCCGTGTTACGCCGCGCCGGGCCGCAGATGGAAGAATCTTGGCGAGCCGTGTATCGGGACGAGGTGTTGACGGTGGACATGATCAACGGCACGCTTACCCGGCACGGGGAGCCGGTGCCGCTGACGCCCATAGAAACGCGCTTGCTGCTCTACCTGATGAGTCACAAAGGCCAGGTCGTGCCTCACAAGGACTTGTTGCGCAACGTGTGGGGGCCGGAATTTGTGGATGAGACCCGTTACCTGAGCGTGTACATTCGCTACTTGCGGCGCAAGATCGAAGATGATCCCAAAAATCCTCGCTACATTCGGACGCGCTGGGGCATTGGCTATTACTTTGACGGCCCTGGGGAGTTTTACCCGGCTTGAAATCTCCGCCACAGCCGCTGTAACCAGTTGCCCGGCTCCTGAGCGTGTACCTCGCCGCTCTGCCCGTCTATCAGCACGTGATAGATTTTCCCCTGAGCGCGGTATCTGGTTATCCACGCGGGCAGCAAGAGCAGCTTGAACGATTCAATGATCAGCCCGCCGGTGTTCAATTGCACGTTTTGCGGGTCGCCGAACAGCACCCTAAGCCGCACCCGCATAAACTCCCGCGCCCGCTCCAGCGCGATCCGCCGCGCGACCAGCGAGGCGTCGGACATTGAAACGTCGTACACCTCGGCGGGCCAGTTGACCAGGAACTCTTCCTTGTAGGGGACCGCCTCTTTCGTGGAAAAATGCGTCACTGCATCCAAGAGCAAGTTGCCGGGCAACGTGTGGCTTGCGGGCACGAGAATGTCATCCTCGTACACCAGATGCAACCCCCGTTCCGTGCGCCCCATGCCGTTGTTGGATTCTACGTAGCAGCTCCAGCCGATCTCGCCACCCAGGTCAAACGTCCACGCCGGCAGATAAAGCCCGCGAATCCGCCACACCCGCCCGCGCAATCCCGCGCGATCAAACCAGCGGAAAAACTTGCGGCGGATCTCCTCCCGCGAGAGCGCAAAAGGCACCACCGCCTCCGGGAGCACAAGCTGCTGTGCAGTCTCCTGTTGCGCCACGTGCGGCGTCCCGCAGTAAGGGCAGGTGAGCGACAAAGTCCCTTGCCCCACCATAAAAGTCGCCCCGCAGCCCTGACAAACGAAAGGCCGCACGCCGGTGGGATGAACGTGGCCCTTGGCGGTCGCCATCCCCACGACGAAATTCTGCTCTTGCACCATCGCCCCGGCCTGGAGGGCCTTGAGCAAGGACATTTCGTAACCGCAGTACCGGCACGAGAGCGTTTTCCCGCCGGCCCGAAACGTCATCTTCCCCCCGCACTGCGGACAGACGAAGCGACGCATCTGGAGCGGCTGTGACGCGGCTTCCGGGGGCTCCGGGGCCGGTGGATGCTCCGGATCAAAGACCTCGTCAGGGGCAAGCTGCCCCTTCAAGACCGCCAACCGGCGTTGGATGGCGTAATTCGCCGGGTCCAGGAGGCACGCTTCTTCCAGAAAATCCCGCTGCGCCTGAGGATTATCCTCAACTTGTGCCAGCCACAGCAAAGCCTTCGCCCGCTGTTCCGGCCTCGCCTGGAGGCGCAACACGCGCCGCAGATAATAGCGGGCCTCGTCCAAGTGCCCGGCCTTGGCCGCAGCGATACCGTAGATCAACAGTTCCTGTGCGCCACTTGGCTCATCCATCGTAGCTCCTCAATAGCCATCGTGAAAACTTTTCGTATAATGATGCCGAGGCTTTTCGTCACATTTCAATTCTAGGGAAGGAGGGAGCACTGTCAAACCTAACGAAGAGTCTTTCACTGTCCGTTTGTTTTTAGCTTACACAGGAGGATAAGATGAACCACAAGATAGTTTCTTTGCTCTTGGCGGTGATGCTGATCACCGGACTGATCGCGCCGCTGAACGCGCATCTCGTTCAAGCGTCCCCCGGCAGCCCCACCAGCGTGACCATCGCCGGATCGTTCCAAAGCGAACTCGGCTGTAGCGGCGGCGTTGGCGGCGATTGGGACCCGGCGTGTACCAACACGCATTTGGCCTACGACACCAACGACGATGTGTGGCAGGCCAGCTTTACGATCCCCGCCGGTTCGTGGGAGTACAAGGCCGCGCTCAACAATGGTTGGACTGAGAACTACGGGGCCAATGCGCAGCCCGACGGCGCAAATATCCCGCTGGTATTGACCCAAACCACCACCGTGAAGTTCTACTACGACGACAAATCCCACTGGGTCACGGACAACGCCAATTCCGTCATCGCCACCGTGCCCGGCGATTTCCAACAATCGCTGGGGTGCGCGGGCAACTGGGCCCCCGGATGCTTGCGCTCCTGGCTCCAAGACCCGGACGGAGATGGCAGCTACGTTTTCCAGACCACGCAGATTCCCGCCGGTAACTATCGAGCCAAGGTTGCCATTGACGAGAGCTGGGACGAGAACTACGGTCAAGGCGGCGTGCGCGATGGGGACAACATCCCTTTCAGCGTGCCGCAGGATAACACCACGGTGATCTTCCGCTACGACGCCATCCCGCACCTGCTCAACATCCAAGTGGGCAACGAGCCGGGCTACGATAACTCCGTGTGGTGGGATGGCCTGAAGCACGACTCCCGCGATCCGCTCTACCGTCAGCCGTTCGGCGCGGTGACCACCGGCACCACCATCACCCTGCGCTTCCGCACCTTCGCCCACGATGTGACTTCCGTGCAACTGCGCCTCTGGGATACGGCCAAATCGGAGCAGCGTTTGCTGCCCCTGCACTCGGCGGCCACCGTCTCCGACGAGGCCGGGGCCTACGAAATTTGGGAAGTATCCTTCGCCGCGCCTTCCTACCTGACCATCCTTTACTACCGTTTCATCGTCACCGATGGCACGGACACCGATTACTACGAAGACGACGAATTGCTGGACGGCGGCCTCGGCCAGCCCTACGATGATTCGGCGGATCGCTCCTGGCAAATCGACGTGTACGATCCGCACTTCACCACGCCCGATTGGTTCAAAGACGCCGTCATCTACCAGATTTTCCCGGATCGCTTCCGCAACGGCCTCACCGCCAACGATCCGGTGAGCGGGACATTCTTCTACGGCGAAACGCCCGG
>WFQZ01000168.1 GCA_015486785.1 Thermoflexales bacterium | reverse complement strand
GGCCCTCTTCCGCCGCCCGCCGGAGGTCTCGCTGCTGGCGGAGGTGCTGCGACGCGGCCATCTAGTGGAGGAACCTCAACCAGTCATCCATACCCTGGCGGACACCCGCTTCCTGTACGACATCACAGGAGGACGAGTAGTCATTCGTGACCTGCTCAAGGATTACTTTGTCAGCATGCTCGAAATAGGGGTTTCCAGAGAGCGTCAGCAGCGTCACCACCTCATCGCGGAAGCATACGCGGAGCGGGAGGGCGTCATCAGCTATGTGGAAGAAATTTACCACCGCCTGCAGGCCGGAGAGCCGGTGTTGGCCTACCGCCTCATCGAGGAGAACTACCGGGAGTTGCTCGCCGCCGGGCAGGCGGACGCGATGCTCGCCGTTATGGAAGGGCTGCAAGTCTACCACTTCGGAGACTCTCCGGAGATGTGGCCCCGCGTGCTGCTCTTGCGCGGGCAGTTACGCAACTGGCTGGGGCGGTACAAACTCGCCGCTGCTGACTACAAAAAGGCCCTGGAAGCCGCCGACGAGGCCGGGGACACCGACCGTTCCATTCAGGCGCGGTTGGAATTGGCCCGCGTACACATCAACTTGCGAAACTATGCTCAGGCGTTGGAGTACCTCGAGCCGCTCCGCGAAGAGTTACTGTCGGCTCCTCGTCCAGACCATACGCTGCTGGGCCGTTTCTGCTACGAGTTAGGAGCCGTGTACTACGAGTTGCACGACCTGGACAAAATGAGAGAGTGCGTAGAGAGGAGCATCGAGGCCCTGAGCACAGACAAGCGGGTTAATGCCCTCTATCTCCTAAAATCCTACGCCCTGGCCTCCGGCTTGTACCAGCAGGACCCACAGTACGCCATCGCCGCGGTCGAGAAAGCCCAGGAGTTGGCCGACGAGGTCGGTTTGTCCCCAAGCGCTGAGATGGCCCTCGTCCACGCCAACGCTGCTTACGCCTATATGCTCTCCGGGGAACTTCCCAAAGCGGAGAGTGAATTGCGTCGGACACTGGCGATTGCGGAGCGCATCTATGACTGGAAACGGCAGGTGCTCGCCCGCCTCAACCTGGGCGATGTGCTCTCCCAACGGGGCAAGATCAAGGAAGCGGCGGTGGTGTTGGAGAAGGCCAGGGAGATGGTGGAGCAAGACGCCGGTAGCCCCTATAGGTTCTACGTCCACCACCACCTCGCCATCCTGCATCTGGAACAGGGCCGATGGGAGGAGGCGGCGGCGGAGTTGGAAAAGGCGCGGGGAGCAGCTAAGCACGGCGGCGACGAGGCTCAGGTAAGAATCGTGTACGGCTACCTGTGGAGCGACCGGGCGCACCTGGCGTTGGCGCGTCGAGACCCGGACGAGGCCGAGCAGTGCCGGTTCAACGCCTTGCTGAACCTGGGGGAGGAATCCGAGAGATACTTCGAGGAGGCCCATCCGCTGGTGAAGATCGAGCGCGACATCGCCCTGGCCGACGCTCTGGCGGTGGGTGATTACCCCGGGGCACTGCGAACAGCAGAGGAGAAAGTGCAAAATGCGCTTGCCGCTGCTCGCGATGGTCAGATAGAGCCGTTGCGATACCAGGCCCGGCAGGTCCAGGGGTTGATTCTCGCCAAGCAGGGGCGTTGGCAGGAAGCGGATCGGGCTTTCAGGGAGGCCATCGGGTACTACAGTGGGCAGAGCAATACTTACGAGTTGTCCCGCACCAATTACTACTTCGGGCTGCGCTACCTGGCAGCGGAGAACGATGAACGCGCCCGCCGATACCTGGACAAGAGCCTGACCCAGTTCCGCTCCCTCACCGCCGAAGGCCACGAGAACCAGTACGTCCGTCTGGTCGAGGCGACGATGATGGGGAAGCGGAGTGAGCGACCTATAAGTGGACTGTCTCGCGACACCTACAATGCCTGCCTGAGGGTCTTCAAGAGGTGTGCCGAGTTTGAGAAAGACAGTGCATTGAGATCTCTCTTTGTCACGGAGTCACTAAAGCCATTCCTGGGACGTGTCCCGCCGACAGACAACATAAATGAGCGTGTGACACTGTTCATTGACGAATTCGCCGACGTGCGGACTGCAAGCGGTGAGTGGGTGCTGATCGAGTTCGTAGAGGCCTTACTGCCACGCTATGAAGGAACCGGCACGTACTTAGACCTGCTAAAACTCAAATGGATGCTCGAACGGGATTTCGGAGTGGCCTATGCAGCGGGGGACGATGAACACGCCCGCTGATACTGGACAAGAGCCTGACACGGTTCTGGTACCCCACCGCCGAGGGCCACGAGAACCAGTACGTCCGTCTGGTCGAGGCGACGCTTATGAACACCGGGCAAGAGTGACACGCTCCTTGTGACAGGCGGGACTAGAGGCTATGCGATGAGTCAGGAAGAAGAACACATCCCGCGCTCGTGGCCTACGGCGGCGGCGTTTGCCGGTCGTCGGCGCGAGGCGGGGCTCGCCCGCGAGCGGTTGCGCCGGGACGGGCTGCTGCTCATCGTCGGCCGGCGCGGGGTCGGGAAGTCCACGCTGGCCTCCTTTGTCGGGGCGGCGGAGTACCCCGCCGCCCGTCGGGCCTGGGTGGATTGCCGTTACGAGGCCCAGGACGGGCAGACGATCCTCTGGCTGGCTGCCAGTCGGTGGCCCCATCAGCCGCTGTTGGAGTTCCTGGACTCCACCGCCGAGCGCACTTCACTCCCCCGCCTCGTGGAACGCGCGGTGCGGATTCTCGCGCCGAATGCGCCGCAGCCGTACCTGCTCTGCCTCGACGCCCTCCATCACCTCTACGAGCGGGAAGGGGTCGCTGCCCTGGTCAGGGCGTTGGCCCATCTGGCCGCGGACGGGGGAAGTCGGCTGCGGCTCATCATCACCGCCGACTACCCGCCCCCCTTCCTGCCGGAGTTCGGCTACCTGCAACTCGGTCAGGCCGCCCCGGAGATCACCGGGGCCATCTTCTCCCGACATCATCTCCACCTCGACGACACCCGCCAGCAGGAGATCTACGCAGTCACAGGCGGCACCCCGCGCCTCATCGAGCATTACGCCCGCCTGGCGGAGGACGCCCCCGACTTCTCCACCGACCCGCTGCGCAACCGCTACCTGACGCGCTACTTCTACCAGAGATACAAAGACCTCCCCCCGGACGAGCGGCAGATTCTCATCGCCCTGGCGGTCATCGCCGCCCCTGCCTCTCCGGGCCTCATCAAACAGGCCGTTCCAGAGATCGAGGATGCCCGCCTGGTGATCTACCACTTGCAGGATTTGGGCTGGATTGACCCGCCGACCTCGGATGATGTACGGGTCGCGATCACGCCGGCGTTACGGCACTTCTGCCTCGACGTGGCCGGCGCGGGGACGCTGCGCCGCATACACCACAACCTGGCCGCTCACTTCGAGTACCAGGGCGACATTCTGGCGGCGGCGGAGCATTACACCGCCGCCGGAGAGACGGAATACGCCGCCCGCTTCCTGTTGCGCTACGCCGCCTACGTAGACCGCGCCGCCGCCGGAGAACGGCTGGCGGCGTTGGTCGAACGCCTGCTCTCGCTGCCGGTCACCCGTGCCCTGCCGCCGGAGGTACAGGAACCACTCCGGAAGATCGTCGCCGCAGAGACTTGAGCCTCGGACGGCGATAGCTGCCGGTGCGGCGTTGGCGTGGTAAACTTGTGGCAACATTCCACAGACGGAGTCCCAACGAATGAACGCCAAACTCACCCTACAACCGGGAGAAGAACTCCTGTTCAAAGTCCCGGTCTCCCTGGTGACAGGCCGCCTGGCGACCCGCACCGGGATGTGCTACCTCACCAATCAGCGCATCGTGGTGGACTCGGAGACCCTGCTGGCGGGCGTCTCCGCTGCCATCTCCATCCTGGCCCGCACGGTGTTGCGGAAGTTGAAACTGCTGGGCACCCGCCGTCAGGAAATCGCCCTGCGCGAACTGACCGGCGTCGAAATGCAGAAGTACGGCCTCAACCAGACGGTGAACATCCCCCTGAACGACGGGACGCAGATACGGATGGTGCTGGGGGCCAAATCCCGTCAGCGATTCCTCCAGACCCTCGAAGCCGCGCTCCGCGACCTGGGGCTGGAATTGGTGCCGAAACAAGAAAACGCCTGGCGAGTGCGCCGGCCTCGGTGAGCAGTTACGAGGAAGCAACGTATCATCAGAGGAGAACACCATGAACGACCCACGCGACATTGAGGTTCACGGCTCGGTGCAGGGGAGCACACTGGTAACAGGCTCCCAGAACGTCATCTTGCACGTCGAGCGACTCATCGGCCAGGCGATGCAGCAGGCCCGCCAACAAGAGCAGGACCCCGCCCGCATGCTCCGCGTCCTGGCCCTCTTCTCCGACCCCCAGGACGGCACCGTCGCCCCCCTGGACTTGGGGCAGGAGTGGCACGAACTGGCCCAACAGGTGCGGGCCAGCGACGCCCCCATCCTCCTCGTCCGTCTCATCCCGCCCACGCTGGACGGCCTGCGCAGCGCACTTTCGCCACGGGCGGAGGCGCAGGGGATGCTCCCCCAGGTGCTCCACTTCAGCGGCCACGCCTGGCGCGACGGCCTCGTCCTGGAGG
>WFQZ01000167.1 GCA_015486785.1 Thermoflexales bacterium | reverse complement strand
GTTCGGGGACGTAGGTGGGGGCGGGCGGGGCTTCTTCCAGGGCTTGGTAGAGGTGTCCCATTAAGCGGCGGACGTTTTCTCTGGTGAGGGCCGAGATGGCGTAGACTTGTCGGTAGCCTCGTTGGTGGAACTCTGCTTCCAGGTCTGGAAGGATGTCGCGCACGCCGGGTACGTCCAGTTTGTTGATGGCGACGATCTGCGGTTTGTCTTCCAGCCCGTGGCCGAAGGCGGCCAGTTCGGCGTTGATGGTTTCAAAATCCTCCAGCGGGTCCAGCGCGGAGCCGTCCACCAGGTGGAGGATCAAGCGGGTGCGTTCAATGTGGCGCAGGAACTCGTGCCCCAGGCCTTTGCCCAGGCTCGCGCCTGCGATGAGGCCGGGCAGGTCGGCCATCACGAAGGTGCTGCTCTCGCTGAGGGCCACCACGCCCAGGTTGGGTTGCAAGGTGGTGAAGGGATAGGGGGCGATTTCCGGCTTGGCGGCGGTGGTGACGGAAAGCAGGGTGGATTTTCCGGCGTTGGGTTTGCCCACCAAGCCGACGTCGGCCAGCAATTTCAGCTCCAGCTTGATCCAGCGGCTTTCGCCGGGGTCGCCGCGCTCGGCGATGCGGGGGGCTTGATTGGTGGCGGTGGCGAATCGCGCGTTGCCGCGTCCGCCGCGTCCGCCATGCACGACGATGAATTCTTGGCCCACTTCCACCAGGTCGGCCAGTACCGCGCCGCTGGCGGCGTCCAAGACCAGGGTGCCCGGCGGGACGGGGATGCGCAAGTCTGCTCCGTTTGCGCCGTGCATGTCTTTGTTGCGTCCGGGCATGCCGTTTTCGGCTTTGAACTCTGTGTGGTGGCGGAAATGGTACAGGGTATTGAGGTGGGGGGTGACGGTCAATACCACGTGTCCGCCGCGCCCGCCGTCGCCGCCGGAGGGGCCGCCAAAGGGGATGTATTTTTCACGCCGAAAGGCGACGCTGCCGTCGCCGCCTTTCCCTGCTTGCACGTATATTTTTACTTGATCTGAGAACATAGCATCAGGATAACATTGAGGGACGGTAGGGCAAGATAAAACGCCCGCCTTCTACAGCTAGAAGGCGGGCGTGGGTTAAATCTGTGTGACTATTGCACCAGGCGGAGGAAGATGCGGTTGTAGATTTCGTCAAAGATTGAGTCCAGGGCCTCCGGTGTCTCGGCGTGCAGGTGGACGCCGCCGGTGATCTCGGCGATGTGATCCATCAGCTCAATGTCGGCGTCTTCACCCAGGCTGATGGTGTAGATCACGATGCCCTGGTCACGGGCTTGCTTTGCCAGGTAGATGCTGCAATTTTGCGCTCTGCTGTATCCCGGATAGTAGGAGGTGTCGTAGCAGTTGGAATTTTCCGGATCCAGGTAGCTGTAGGTATTCGGCTGACCGTCGGTCATCAGGATGATGATGTGGGCTGCGCCAGGGCGTCCGTAGAAGGGGTAAGTGTGACGCAAGGCTCTCGTCGCTTCTTCTAGGGCATCGGGGATGTTGGTTGAGCCTCCGGCGTGGGTGATGTCGCGATTGGTGAGCTTGTAGATCACCGTGCCTTCCACGGTACTTTGAGAGCAGGCCGCCCCCAGTGATTTGAGGCATTGCAGTTGTACCACCGTGTTCACCCGGGAGCTGTAGGTGACCAGGCCGACCTGGTCAAAGTGAGGGTCGAGTTTGCGTACAAATCGCTTGGCGGCGGCGACGGTGCTGGCGATAGGTTGCTCGTCGTCGTAGAGGTCGTCTAGGTAACGGTAGCGTTTGGATTCCGGCAGGCTGGAGCTATCGCAGTTGGGGGGATCGTTGCCGTCGGCGGAGGTGTTGCCCAGTCCGCCGGGGTAGCCGCCGAAGCGAGCATCACACGGATCGCAGGCGGCGCGGGTGCGGTGATTGTCCAAGGGGACGGAGGATCCGGTGGCGGCTGAAGGAAGGTAGCTGGAGCTGTTGTTGGTGATGATGATGCGGTCAATGGTGAATCCCGGTGAGCCGCCCCAGAAGTGCAGCGTGTAATGTGTGCCGGCCTTCAAGTAGAAGTTGTAGGGGGATTCGCCGTATTTCCCGGTGCCCAGACGTCCCCATATCCAATGGCTTGAAATTGCTCCATTGTAGTGCCAGCCGTTGTAGTATTTGTAACCTTGCGAGAGATTCCCCCGCGATGAGCCGAGGACTGAGTTATTGTAGGTCCCATCATCGCTGGTCAGGCCCCAGAAGACGACACGCCCATATTGAGGGTCGTCTCTATAATCTCCACCCTGCGCGCGAATCCAGAAGTACCAATCTCCGCTGGAGGGAACGGTGAAATCATAATCCACGCGGGGTGCCGGGAAAGGCCCGCCCATATTGCTGATGGTGGTGGAGCGGTGGCAGATACGCCCGTTATTGAGGTCTTCCCAGGTGCAGGCTACGCCGCCGCCGCCGTTGCCTATATTGACGTAGGGCGCGTGCATGATGTAGGCACCCCGTGAATCCCGCCCGTAGGCGTAAGAATCTCCCAGGTAGTAAGTCTGTGGGCCGTAGACATATCCATTGCGTTCCATAACCCAGTAAGTGTATCCTTTCCCGGGGGAGGTGGCGCGGTGGTAATCGTTGGAGATCGCGCTGTATTCTTCAGCTTCAATCTCAATGTAGGTCTTGCCGCTGTATACCAACGGAGAGCCGGTGCCGGAGCAATGGGCCGGTGGGCCGTTGGGAGGGCCTTCCCAAGGCAGCGGCCAGCGGTATCCGTCGGGGTATTCGGTGCTAGGATTGCGCGTCCAGCAGCCATAACAGAGAGTGTCGAATTCCATAGAGCCGGATTCGTCCAGCGCGAGCATAATGTCCAGGTCCTGGATGTTTTCTGCGGTGGCGATGCCGGAGACATCCATAGATTTGATGCCCAGGAACTGCATAAAGTGGAACTTGGTTTGTTTGATCACTTGTACCTGGATGCGGCTGGCGGAGTCTAATGAGGTGGGGTCGGAGCGGAACTCCGCCGTGTTGAGCCGGATGGTCAAGTCGGCATCCTTGGGGTCGGCGGGGCCGGAGATGAGTTGGTAATCGCCGGCAGAGTTTTTTATTTCCAGGCGCACATTAGGGTCCGTGCAGGGAGCGGTCAGGTTGATGGGAAACGATAATCCACAATCGTATCCGTTATCGGACAAGTACTCCAAAGCACGGAGTTGGGCCGCAGTTTCCAGCGGTAGCTCCGACGCCGCAGCCAGGGCGGCGGCATCAGCCGCCCGTTGAGCGCGGACTCGTTCCACATACGCCAGTCCCAGGTCCACGCCCAGTCCCACAAATGCGAACAGGGTGATGATCCCAAATGCTACCAGAATTAGGGCTTGTCCTTTTTCACCCTGAGTTGTTTTTGATTTCATATTCATAGGTCTAACCTCCTCAATTTTATGGGATGATCATTGTCCCACGCGAGAGTTCAACGTTACCCGCATCACCGATTGAAAGTAGAGTGGTACAGGGTTGGGGATGGGCAGAATGCCGGGGTAGTTCAGCAATAGTTGGTGGGATACGAAGGTTTCAACGACGACTAATTCGTCGTTGTGCGGCTCGTATCCCTGGGCTACCCGCAAGGCGTTGATTTCGGTGGTGATTTCCGCGCTTGATAGGAATTCTTGCAGGGTAGTGATTCGTGAATCACTGTCCGCGATAGGTCGGGTGGGCGGATCGGCTACGCCGGTGGCGATAGTCCCGCTGACGTAACGGGTGATTGCCAAGTTGTTCCACCAGCCTGGGCCGGGGTCTTGGGGGATGGGGATGTGGGTGATGATGACGCCCAAGTTGTCGTGGGTATCCAGGTTGTATTTGACGTTGCCGCTTGGGCGTAAGCCACCGGCTACTTCGATACGATGCACGACTTCGTTATCGCTGAAGCGGCCACGGGCCGCCAGCCGTACTCCTTCGCGGTTGGCGTTGGCCAGTTGCATGTAGTCGAACAGTGCCGCGCCGACTTCTACCAAGCCCACGACGAACAACAGTAAAAAGGGGAGCACCAAGGTGAATTCCACCAGGCTTTGCCCTTTGGCTTCTTGCCGCAATTTCCTCAAAATCATTTCTCACCTCCCAAAGTTCCATGGGATAGAATCTCTCCCGTGTCGGCCCTGACGCTCCAGGAGTCGATCAGGTCTCCATTGGCGTTGAGGATGTTCAGTTGCCAGGTTAGGTCGCCTCTTTTCGTGACGCCTAGATGGAGATACATGCTCTTTTCTCCCGGACGAGGCCAGATGTTGTGTCCTCGCTGCTCCCACCAGCGGGAGAGCAGCTCGTTGCTGTCAATTTTCCAGGCACTCGGCTCGATGGGATGCTGTTGATATAACGCCGGTTGTTCTCGCAGCACCCATACTTGATCCCCCTGGATGAGTACCACCGCGATTTTGTGTTGCTGGCGCGAGTACACCTGGCAGCTCCAGCCGAGGTTGGAGCCTTCCGACTTGAATAATGAGGTGGATAGTGCCACCACTTGGGTATCATCGGCCCATTGTTTGGCCCAGGGTTGCAATGCGGTGTAAGCCTGCCGCGCGGTGCGTCCCCCCCCGGCCTGCGGAAATGTCCCGGCTACCACCGTAGGGGGGCGTTGCGCAGCGTTAAAGCTGATCACCAGGGCCGTCGCTATGCCCAGTAATATCGTGCCTAATCCTAGATACAATAATCCGCGTCTCATAGACCCTCACATTGGCCCGGCTTCATTGTAGGAACATATCCACGTGATAGTTGCGCTCATTGGCGGCCACCGTGACGTTGGCCGTGGCGGTGCGCAGTTGACCTCCGACCCAGGCTTCGCTGTACACATAGTACGTGCCCGGCGGAATGTTGTAGAAGTGGTATGTGCCGTCTTGGATGCTGGCCGTGTGGTAGATTTCACCGTCTTGAGTATAGGCCCACACATCCGCGCCTACCAAAGGTACGCGCAAGTTGTTTTCCGCGGAAAGTGTGGTCAACAGGCCGCCAATGGAGGCCGTCCCGGCTTCATCGTCCGGGATGGGCCACGACGAGCAAGCCTGTGCGCTGACGTTATCCACGTAGAAGAATGTCCCGTTGTAGTCACCGTCGTTTGAGCCATCCCAGTATAACTTGGCCTGTTCGCCCGTGTGCTGCGTCAAGTCTATATCGTTGCTCAAGTCGGTTTCAATGGTTTGCCAGGTATGGCTAACTGTCCCGCCGTTCACAATTTCGTGGGCATTGCCGTAGATGGTGTCGTCCAATGCCCGGATGTCCAGCGAAAGCGTGTCTCCAGGGTCCGGCTGATCGGGGTTGCTGCACTCCAGATCGCTGCCCGTGACGAAGTAATGTCCGGTGACAACCAGCGTGGAAATTGAGTAAACATCTGTGGGTAGCGTGACCTCTTGGTAGAGGTAAGGATGCAACACGCTTTGGGTGCATGGATATGAGCCTAGTGAAGCATGCAGCCGCATTGAGAAGTTACCCGCGTAATGGTACAGTGAGGTGCGTCGATAGGCGTTGATTTCTCCGGCCCGCCAGTAGGCAAAGACCGTTTCTTTGTTCCCCTCAAAACCGGGCACCTGGATTAGCTCTTCACATTGACTCAATCCCGGTGGGAAAACTTCCTCGTCTGAGGCCGGAACGGCTTGCCCCTTGCACAGACGGAAATCATCCACCTTCCCGGTGCCTCTGGAGCTGGAGTAAGAAGCCTCGGCTATCCCGATGAGATTCAAAGCGGCGGGGCTGGTATGACTGTTCACAAACACCCAATCAGATTCAGACTGGGGGTCTGCGAGGTAGGAGTAGTAATAGCTGTACTTATTCCCTTCCCGTTTGAGGCGTACCCAGTACGGCAAGTTGACTTTGTTGTTACTTGAGCCGGAAATACGTTGTGCGCTTCCTCCAACGGCGTCACGATAGGCCTGTTGCTCTGCTGCCGGTGATGTGTAGTGGGTGATCATGTGCATCACGAAAGGAGCGTCGGGGGACAGACTGGCTCTGGCCAGCAACCCGACTTTAGCCCATTGATTCGTGTTCGGTTCACTGATCAGCTTGAGTCGGGCATCGTAATCTCCAGAATAGGAGCGGTAGATGTAGTAGAAGGAGTTACTCCCGCTCCAGATGGTGCGTCCGGTGCTGGAAACATTTAACACTCCACTGCTGTCTACGGAAGTGCGTCCGTTTACGGCGTAAGAGCCGATCTCCGCCGTAGACCATTCTCCATCCAGGCCGTCGTCGAAGTCGTCCCCCCAACAAGTGGAGAACTCCAACGGGCCATACACGTTATTGTCCTCTCCGCCATTGGGCCCTTCATCTATGTAGTTTGTGGCGTCTACCACGGCCCACAAGTTGTTATCTCCTAACTTGCGCACGAGCAGCGAATATGAAATCACCGTGCTTTCCATAGGGCCTAGGGTGTCTATCCATTGCTTCATTGGGCTGAATTTGCCGACGTATGGCGGGGCCGTTTGGTTGACGTACAGGTTGACATCAAAGGGGCCGCCGGTGACGGTAACCGGCTTGGTGTTCTTCACCGTGACCGTAATCACGATGGTATCCCCGCCGGCGATGTCGGACAGTTTGGCCGGTGAGACGACGGCCATCCCGGTGATGATCAAATCCGCCGGAGGTTCTTCGGCCAGCAAGGGGGCGGAATACGCTACCAGCGAGCTTGGTTCATCACATCCCCCGGTGCCGCTGACCAGGCTGTGAGATTCAATGCGGTAATAGCCCTTAGCCAACTCCGGCACGGTGACTTCCACATCTGCTAAATCCCAGGTGACCGGGTCCACGTTCAGGTTATCGGCCAATTTCTCCTTGACTTGGGTCGTCGGTTCGGTGCTTGAGGGATCGGGGCACCACCATAGGGCGTAAGGATTCAAGTTGTCCGGATGATCCATAACTTGGACAGCCAAAACCTCATTCGGTTGCGGATGGTGCTCTGATACGATGAGGTAAGGGCCGGAGGTTTTCCAAGTTTTCACCGCGGTATTTGAGGGTTCATCCGCATCCTGAACTCCGTTATCGTTCAGATCGGCCCAGGCCGAGATGTGCGCTACCAGCGGCTCGTTGGCGTAGATAGTGGTTTGCGCCACTCCGTTGGCATCGGCGACCTGCCAAACAGTCCGTTTGCTCCCGCTGCCGGAGTAATCAAAACTCCCTTCGTCTGTATTGAAGTACACCACCACGTCGGGGACATCAAATCCGTTGTTGATCACGTGTGCGGAAACTAGGTGCGACCGCTCGTCTGGCAGGATGTTTGTGGCCGTGGCGAAGTTCAACGATAGCTCGTAGTGATCCGCCACCGTGCCCGTCGGCCCGGTGGTGGGGATGGGCGTAGGGGTGTTGCTAGACCCAGAACCGCCCGGCGGCTCAATCGGCGGGATGGTGCCGGAGCTAGGGAGCGGTTTCCCCGCCGAGCCAACTTGTACCCCTTCGTTGATCATCTCGGCGGCCCCGGAAACGCGGAAGTAAGCTCCCGGCAGGATCACCGAGAAAAACCCTGAAAGCGGCACATTGTGGATCACTTGGACTCGTACCGGCAAGCCCGGCAAGCCGGGTTTGTCTATTTCCTCTGTGCCCTCATAGCTCTGGAATCCCCAGACGCGCACACCGAACAAGCCCGGCGTATTCAAGTTGTTGCTCAAGCATGATTCGGTGTAGCATACGGTGCTGATCTGTAGCCCGGCGGCTTTCTCGTAAGCGATCCGCTTGATGATCTCCACGCGCCGCGTGTAGTAATCGTTGTCACTCTCGCTCGTGCTCGTGGGACACCATGGATAGCTAGTATCTCCGTTGTGTGCCAGACATGTGCCCTGTAACGGCTGGTAGGTAACGGCGAACCGTGCAGCCTCACGTGAGGCGTGGTTTACCGCCAGATACCCTTGCATTATCAATGCCAAGTCGATGATCATAAAGAACAACATCAGCAAGATAGGTAAGATGAGCGCAAACTCAACCATTCCTTGTCCGCGTTTCTTCTTTTGCATTGGCCCCTCCCGAATTATGAGAATGTCATTCCATGGCTTACATCGTGATTAACCCGTTTCAGGGTACGGGCATCAGCCGTAACGTTGAATCATTGCATTTAGACACGCACTTGGTATAAGGAATGCGTCTTAAAACTTTATCTGAAGGAGCGCACGATGTACAATTTTGATGAGGTTGTAGAACGGCGTAGTACCCCAAGTCTGAAGTGGCGCAAGTTTCCTGATGACGTGCTGCCCCTGTGGGTCGCGGATATGGATTTCCGCTCCCCGGAGCCGGTGTGCCGCGCGTTGCAGGAGCGGGTCGCGCATGGGGTTTTCGGGTATGAATTCGCCCCCCGCGAACTGCGCGAGCAAATCGTGGCTCGGCTCAAGCGGTTGTACAGTTGGGAGGTCGCAGAAGATGCCTTGGTATTCCTGCCCGGCGTGGTGCCCGGATTTCACCTTGCCATTCGCACGCTCACCGCTCCCGGCGAAGGCGTGTTGATCCAAACGCCGGTTTACCCTCCGATCCTGCATGCGGCGGAAGAGCATGGCCGTCAAACGCACGCCATGCAATTGACCCGCCAGCCTGATGGTCGCTACGAGGTGGATTTTGACTTGTTCAAGCGCACGATCCGCCGGAACACGAAGATGTTTTTGCTGTGTAACCCTCATAATCCCGTGGGGCGCGTGTTTCGTGAAGCGGAGCTACTGGAAATGGCCGATCTGTGCGCCGCGCACGACATGATCATCTGCTCCGACGAAATCCACGGCGACTTGATCTTCAGCGGACATCACCACATCCCCATTGCCTCGCTCGCGCCGGAGATCGCGGAGCGCACCGTCACGCTGATGGCCCCCAGCAAGACCTTCAACATCGCCGGGCTGCACTGTGCTTACGCCGTGATCCCCAACGAGGAGCTGCGTCGTGCCTTCGTCGCCCGGATGAACGGCATACGCGGCAGCAATGTGTTGGGATACGCGGCGGCGCTGGCTGCCTACCGTGAAGGTGAACCATGGCTGCGGGCGGTGTTGCAATACATGGAAGCCAATCGGGACTTTGCGATTGCTTACCTGCGTGAGCATCTCCCGGCCATCCACGTCGCCCCGCCGGAGGGAACGTACTTGCTGTGGCTGGATTGCCGTGAAGCCGTCTCCGGCAACCCGCATCAAGTTTTCCTGGAGCGCGGGCGCGTAGCCCTGAATGACGGCGCGACGTTTGGGCCGGGCGGAGACGGATTCGCGCGGCTGAACGTCGGCTGTCCCCGTGCGCTGCTCGCAGAAGGCTTGCGGCGCATGGAATCCGCGCTGTCCTAACGCCCTGAACCGGCATCGCCGCGCTGCGCCAGGCGGACTTCGTACTTGGTCAACACCTCGCGCAGCGCGGCACTCAGCTCCACGCCGGTGAGATCGGCCAGGCAGAGGAGCGCGAAATACACATCCCCTAACTCCTCCCGCCAAGCCGCCGGGGCCTGAAACGGACGTTGCCCATACTCCGTGCCCTTGAGCAACTCCTTGGCTGCCTCGCCGACCTCCGAAACCAAGTCCAGCATCCGCGCGGCGGGATCGGCGTGCAGGCGATTCCGCCGCACAAACTCGCTCACTCGTGCTTGATCGCTCACTCCCACCCCTCCGGCTCAGGGAACATCGGATACTCCGGCTCCTGGAAAACCCGCCAAGCCCGCTCCACGCGCCGCCAAAATCGCTGCCCCCGTTGTATCCAGCGCGGGGGCAGCGGATGCGTTAGAGATTTCAAGTCCCGTAGATTCTCCATCGCCACCTTGCGCCCCAGCTCCACGACCTGCTCGCTCTTGTCGGTGGCAAAAGTGCCGACGTTGTGCATATGCACGGATAGCAGCACATCCGGCGGCGTGAGCTTGAGGCGCATCTGGTTGACCGCCTGGATGGTGTGCCCGGCCCCCACCTCGGCCACCAGCAGCGGCAGCTTCCAATCGTGGGTGAGATTAGAAAACGGCGCGAAGATGCCGCGCGTCGACAGCCGCTTCGTCGGCTTATCCTGATTCTCCTGGCGGTGCAAGGCCAAACACACGTGCGCCGGCGTCTCCACGCCCAGCACGCGATCCGCCCCCATCCGCCGCACCAAGTCCACCGGGAAGTTGTTGACCACGCCGCCATCAATGAGCCAGCGACCTTGGTAATGATACGGCGCAAAAACAATCGGGAAGGACGACGTGGCCATCAATGCCGGAATCAGCGGGCCGGAATCCAGCACCACCGTGGCCCCCGTTTCCACATCGGCAGCGATCACCGCTACCGGGATACGTAAATCCTCAAACGTCAGATCATCGCGCCCTATCAGATCGCTCAACAACCGCGCGAATTTATCGTGGCCGAACAGCCCGCGAAACTCCGAATCCCGCGAGGCCAGATCAATTAACCCGACGTGCATCGCAAACTCCGTAATCGCGTCCAACGGAACGCCGGCGGCGTAGACCCCGGCCAGAATGCCGCCCATACTCGTCCCGGCCAGGTAATCCACCGGAATGTGATGCTCCTCCATCACCGCCAGCACCCCCAAGTGCGCCAGCCCACGGATTCCGCCCCCGCTCAACGCCACGCCGATCTTCGGCTTATTTCTCATCAGTGCTCTCCTCCTCTCTTACATCTCTAACCATTTGACCATACTTTGGGCTAAACGCACCTCTCCGGTGGAAGTCTGTTCTTCCCGATGTTTTATGGTATACTACCGCCCGCTACCGCGGCAATGGTAGGCACAAGTTTCCGTCCCTTACAATGATTCACATATTTTATTAGTAAGGAGCATGTAAGTTACTATGGGACGTTACACAGGCCCAAAAAACAAACTATCACGACGTGAAGGAATGGACATTTTCGGGAATGGGGGCGAGAGCCTCCAACGGCGATTGGACCAACCGCCGGGCGTCCACGGGCGCGATATGCAGCGTCGGCGGCGGGCGATGCCCTATCAACAGCAGTTGCGCGAAAAGCAGAAGGTGAAGCGGATTTACGGGATGCGCGAGCGACAATTCCGCCGTTTCTACCGCATGGCGCAGAAGTCTAAATCCGATCTGACCGGTGTGGCTCTGCTCAAGTTGCTGGAGCGACGGCTGGACAATGTGGTCTATCGGATGGGCTGGGCGCGGACTCGCCCCCAGGCGCGGCAGTTCGTGACCCACGGGCACGTGTTGGTGGATGGCCGCAAGGTCAACATCCCCTCCTACCTGGTGAAGCCCGGTCAGACCATCGCCCTGAAAGAAAAGACGCTCAAGATCCCCGACGTGAAGGAGTTGATCGAGAGCGGTGCGCCGGTTCCCGAATGGCTTTCGGTGGATGGCGCCAGCGGGCGCGTGATCCGCGAGCCGGTGCGCGAGGAAATCTACCCTGAGATCAAAGAACAGATGATCGTGGAGTTCTACTCGCGCTAACCTCTTTTCGCAACCCACAAATGACCCCAGTGCTGCTGAACTTTGCGTGGCGCTGGGGTTTCTTTTATCTGATGGAGGACGTATGGATTCACTCCCCCCGCTGATTCTTGTGACCAACGATGATGGCGTCAATTCCGCCGGCCTGTGGTCGGCGGTGGAGGTGCTGTTGCCGCTGGGTGATGTGTGGGTCGTCGCGCCCAGCCGTCAATGGTCCGGCGCGGCCCGTTCGATGCCCCGCCGAGGCATTTCCTGGGAAGTGCAGCAGAGCACCCGCCAGATCGCCGGGCGCGACGTGCCGGCGTTCTCGGTGGACGTGACGCCCGCGCTGTGCGTGGTCTACGCGATGTTGCAAGTGCTGCCCCGCGATCCGGCCTTGTTGGTATCGGGCATCAACTTCGGCGAAAACATCAGCTCCGAGGTGACGATCTCCGGCACGGTGGGCGCGGCCTTGGAGGGCGCGGCCTACGAAGTGCCCGCGCTGGCCGTCTCGCTGGAGATGCCCATTGAGCGGCATCACCTGGTGGTGGGGCAGGATGCGGATTATCGGGCCGCACAGCACTTCACGCACTACTTCGCCCGGCAGATGCTGACCCACAAATTGCCGTTTGATGCGGACGTGTTGAACGTCAACGTGCCCAGCTCGGCCACGGAGCAGACGCCCTGGCGATTGACGCGCCTTTCGCGCCTGCGCTACTTTCATCCGCAGCTTAAAGACCCGCAGGATGAGTCGGATGCCGGTTACGCGGCCTTGCAGGATTTGACGCGCACCTCTCCCGATTCCGACATCTGGGCGATGGGCGTGGATCGGGTGGTCTCTGTGACCCCGCTTTCGATGGACCTCACTTCCCGCGCCGATTTCGGCGAAATCGAAGAGCTGTTGCGCCGCGCAGCGTAGATCGCGATGCACTACCGGCAATTTTTCGCGGCCCATTGGCCTGCGATGCAGCAAGCTACGCTCTTCCGCCCCAATCCCACGTTTGAAAATCCGCCCTTTGAGCAGGCGGAAGCCCGGGTGCTCATCGTGCGCCTTTCCCCGTTCCGGGACGTGGATCGCTCTACGCCCCATCTGTTCCTCTTTCAAGCCGCGCGGCGAGCTTTGCCCGGCGCGTTCGTGGACTTCGCCTTCTTCCCCCCGCGCCACGACCGCGCCCGCTTGCTGGAGGCGGGCGTGCCCCTACTCGTGGGCGTGCAATCCTGGCGTGATGTGCGGGATTTTGATGTGGTCTTAATCTCCAACGCCTACACGCTGGAGCTGATCAACCTCCCCTACCTGCTGCTACATTCCGACATCCCGCCGCTGGCCGGGGAGCGCGGCGAGCAATGGCCGCCGTTGATCCTGGGCGGCTCCAACGCACTGGCCGCTCAAGCGGTGCTCACGCCCCAGGGCGATAGTTTCGTGGATGCGTTGTTCTTCGGCGAGGGCGAGGGGGAAGTGGAAACGCTGCTGCGGGTTCTGCACCGGCTCGCCGCGCAGCCCAAGCGGGTGCGATTGCGTCGGGCGGCGGCGCAGATGACCGGCTTATGGCTCGCCAACGAGGACGCGCCCCAGACGGTGCGCAAGGCGGTGAATCGTGTGCCTCAGGCCGCCGATCTGCCGTTGCGCTATCCCCTGCTGGATAGCGCGGAGGTGGCAAACGCCCGCTTGCAGATCAATTTTGGCTGTCCGGCCTTCTGCTCCTTCTGCTTCGAAGGCTACGACCGCAAACCCTACCGCGAAGTGCCGCTGGCCGATCTGGTGGTGGCGGCGGAGCAACTGCGGCTCAATTCCGGCGCGGAAGCGGTTGACCTGTACAGTTTCAATTTCAACACCTACGCCGAGATTATGCCGCTGCTCCTGGAACTGCAACGGCGGTTCGCGCGGGTGGGATTGAAGAGTCAGCGGGTGGACGTGCTCGCGGCGACGCCGGGGCTGCTGGATGCCGAGATCATTTCCGGCAAACGCAGCTTCACCCTGGGCATCGAGGGAATCAGCCGCCGGATGCGGGCGTTCCTGCACAAAAGCCTCACCGACCGCGACATTCACACGGTTTTGGCGCAGCTTCTATCCCGCCGCGTGCGCGAAATCAAGTTGTTCTACATCCTGACGGGGCACGAGACCCAGGCGGACTTGGCCGAATTCCGCGACTTTGTCGCCGCGCTCAAGGCGCAGCGGACGCGCGGCACGCGCATCATCTTCAGCTTCGGGCGATTGATCCGTATGCCGTTCACGCCGCTGCGCTATGATCGGCTCTTCCTGGATGAATCCGCCTGGCGAGCGATCAGCGGACCGGTCAAATCGCTCTGCGAGACGCACGGCTTTGAATTCCGTATGTCCACCCCCTGGGATGATTACGCCACTTCGCAGGTTTTGGCCTTGGGCGGAACGTGGCTGTACGAGCCGGTGTTGGCACTGGCCCGCCGAGGGCATCACTACGATACGCACCTCACGCCCGGCTACTGGGACTCGCTCCGCCGCTGGCTGGAACAGCACGACCGTTGGGCGGCCTTGGTGGCGGAAAAAGGCCCCGCCGCCGAATTTGCGTTGGAGTTTGTGCGCGGCAACGTGACCTCGCGCTTTCTCTTTCGGCAGTTTGAGCAAGCCCGCGCCGGTGTGGATGAAGGGTATTGCCTGGGAAAGCCGTGCTTGGGATGCGGCGCGTGTGATCGCCCCCAGCGCGAATGGCTGAGTCGGCACAAGCTGTACCAGCCGCCGCCGTCGTACTATGCGACGCTCAAGCAGGTGATGCGGGAGAAGCAGCAGCTCAAGCCGCGCTATGCGTTGTTGTGGCTGCCCCCCGAAACCGCCGGGATGACCCCGGAATGGCGGGCCGCTTACGTGATGCGCTCGCTGTTGCGCGACTATCCGCGCTTGCGCGATGAACTGCTCTCCGCGCGGGAATCGCTCTTCACGCTCAAACCGCTGCGTGCCCGCTGGGATAACATCTACGGCGAGACCGTCTACGCGCTCACGGCCTGGCATCCTGAGGCATTGCGGGCGGCTCTGGAGCGGGACGCTCATTCCCCAGGACGGCTCTTCCGTGGCTGGCCGGCGGATTTCGCGCCCGGTGAGTTCCGCGAGTTGCGCCTCGCCCTGCGCCTGCCGTTGCCCTTCTTCCCGGAGGCCGGAGCGCAGTTGCGCCGTTTCCTTCAGCAAGCCTACGTGCCGGTGAACATTCGGCGGCACGGCGACGGCTATCAATTTGACGTGCCGCGCAAGTCGTTGAAGAAAAAGGCACTTTTGGGCGGTTCGTACCGGCGCACCGAGTCCGCGTGGGAGATGCAATTGCGCGTCGGCTTCAAGTTTGACCTACTCGGCTATCTGCGGAGCTTCCCGCCGCCGGCTCATTGGCGATGGGCCGAAGTTTCCGTGGAGCAGGTGCTGTTTCCGAGGGCGCATCTTTGATGAAAAACGGTCTTATGGTATGATGCGCCTGGTTTAGCAGTCGCTATCCAAGAGTGCCAGGAGGAAGGTATGCAATCGGGAAATCTCACCCCACGACAAGAGCTGATTTTGCGCCTCATCGTGCGGGAACATGTCCGCACAGCGAAAGAGGTCGCTTCACGGACGTTGGTGGAGCGGTATCGGCTGGGATTCAGCCCGGCGACGGTGCGAAACGAGATGTCCCGTTTGGAAGAGCTGGGATACTTGTGGCAGCCGCACACTTCCGCCGGACGCCGCCCCACAGAGGAAGGTTTCCGTTACTTTGTCGAGCGGCTGATGGAAGAACAGTCGTTGCCCACCTCGGAGCAGCGGATGATCGCGCATCAGTTCTACCAGGCGCACAGCAACAGTGATGAATGGTGGCCTTTGGCCTCGGTGGTTTTGGCGCGGGCCACCAGAGGCGCGGCCATCGTGACCGCCCCGCGCACCACTCGCGCGATCTACAAGCACCTGGAGCTGATCGCCATCCATGGGCGCAATGTGCTGCTGGTGCTGGTCTTGCAAGGCGGCGCGGTTGAGCAGCAGATGCTCACCCTCTCGCGGGCCGTCACCCAGCGGGAGCTGCGCGAGATGGCTGACCGGTTGAACCGCGCTTGCGGCGGCTTGACCCGCAACGAGATCGCCGGGGAAGTGCAGCACTTCGCTCCCCCGGAAACGGACATCTTGCAGTTGGTGTTGGCGATTATGGAGCAAGCGGAGCGCGTCCCGGCGGATGAAATCTATCATCACGGGCTGGCTTCGTTGCTGCGTGAACCGGAGTTTACCGATGGCGAGGCCCCCTCGGCGGATGTGGTGCGGGTGTTGGAGGAGGCCAGCTTGTTGCGGGCGGTGCTTTCTGATACGCTGCCCTCGGTCGTCGGCGGGGTGCGGGTGCTCATCGGTGGTGAGGGGAACTGGGAGGAGCTGCAATCGTGCAGCCTGGTGCTGGCCCGCTACGGCGCGAATGGATACGCTACCGGCGCGTTGGGCGTTGTCGGCCCGATGCGCATGCCCTACGGACGGGCGATCTCGGTGGTGCGCTTTGTGGCTAATGTGCTGGGCGAGTTGGTCCAGGAGATGTATCAGGTTGACGTCCCTGAGATAACACCATAACGGAATTGAGGGAGTGGGAATACAATGAGCAGGGATTACTACGAAGTATTGGGCGTATCTCGCAGTGCGACGCAGGACGAGATCAAGCGGGCCTACCGCAAGCTGGCGCGGAAGTATCATCCCGATGTCAACCCTGAGCCGGACGCGGAGGACAAGTTCAAGGAAGTCAACGCGGCCTACGAGGTCCTTTCCGACCCGCAACGGCGGTCAACGTATGACCGCTATGGCAGCGATGCGCCGCCGGGGATGAACGGCTTTGGCGGCGGCTTCGACTTTGGGGCGCGTGATCCCTTTGACATTTTCGCCGAGGTCTTCGGTATGGGCGGCTTCAGTCAGGGCGGGTCGCGCCCTCGCCGGGGCGATGACATCCGCTTGCGGGTGACGCTGACTTTTGAGGAGGCGGCCTTTGGCGTTGAAAAGGAGGTCGAGGTGCGGCGGCTGGAGCCTTGTCCCGTGTGCGGCGGCAGCGGCGCGGAGCCGGGGACTTCCCCGGAACGCTGCCCGGAATGTCACGGCACCGGGCAAGTGCGGCGCGTGCAACGCACCTTCCTCGGATCGTTCGTCAACATCGCCCCGTGCCCCACGTGCCACGGTAAAGGCACGATCATCCGTCAGCCGTGCCACCGCTGCCACGGCACGGGGCGGGTGCGAGAAGCCAAGCGCATCAAGGTGAGCATTCCGGCGGGCGTGGAGGACGGCATGTCCGTGCGCCTGAGCGGTCAAGGCGAGCCGGGAGATCGTGGTGCGCCGCGCGGCAATTTGTATGTGACGCTGCACGTCAAGCCGCACTCCTACTTCCGGCGCAAGGGCAACGACGTGTTGTTGGATGTGCAAATCAACGTGGCGCAAGCGGCCCTCGGCACCAGCATCACCATCCCCACGCTGGAAGGCGAGCGGAAATTTGATGTGCCGGCCGGCACGCAATCGGGCGACACCTTCCGCCTGCGCGGACTGGGGATTCCCCGTTTGCGGGGCGGCGGGCGCGGCGATCAACTGGTCAAGGTGCAGGTGGCTACGCCCACCAATCTGACTTCGGAGCAACAAGTACTCTTCAAGCAATTGGCCGAGACGTTGGGTACTGACGTGGTGGTGGATAAGAAGCAGAGTTTTGGTGAAAAAATCAAGGAAGTTCTGGGGTTGTGATGATGGAATGGTTGGAAGTCAGCGTACAAGTGGATGCAGAAGTAGCGGAGGCCGTCGCGGAGGTCTTTTCGCGTTACGCGCCGCAGGGCGTGGCGATTGACCTTGGCGAGGGGGATCAGGTCACGGTGAAGGCTTACCTGCCGGTGGACGAGCAGATCGCAGAGCGCAAGCTCAAGGTCAACGAGGCGTTGGGGCACCTGAATCACATCTGGCCGGTGATCCCCGATGCGGTGTTCACGCCCATCGCGGAGCGGGATTGGACGGCGGAATGGAAGGAGAGCATCCCCGTGCTGCACGTGGGGGAACGCATCGTAATCAAGCCTTCGTGGCGGGAATACACGCCCGCCCCCGATGAAGTCGTCCTGGAGCTGGACCCGGGTCTGGCCTTCGGCACGGGATTGCACCCCACGACCCAGCTTTGCCTGCGGGCGTTGGAGTCCGTGATCCGGCCTGGGATGCGGGTGCTGGATATGGGCACCGGCACGGGCATCCTGGCGTTGGCGGCGGCCAAGCTGGGAGCCAGGGAGATTCTGGCCGTGGATAACAACCCCGATGCCGTAGTCGTCACGCGGCGCAATGCCCGCGTGAACAAAGTCTCGCACCTCATCCGCCCCGTGCATGGCTCGCTGGAGACGGTGAGCGGGACGTACCACGTGATCTTGGCCAACATCCTGGCTCCGGTGATCATCGCTATGGCGCAGCAGGGCTTGACGGCCCGCTTGCGCCGCGACGGCGTGCTGATCGCCTCCGGCATCCTGGAGGAGCAAGCTCCGGAGGTGCGTGCCGCGCTGGAGCAAGTCGGGCTGCGCGTCGTGGAGCAGCAGCAACAAGGGGATTGGGTGGCGTTGCTGGCCGAGCCGGCGCGGCGTTAAAGTTGTCACTCCCACGCCCGAAGCTATAATGTCTTCATTCCAATTGGGAGGTGGATGATGGCTTTACCTAAACAGCGCATACGAATCGTTGCCGGATCGCCTATTGAAGTGGGGGATCAGCGATTGTTGCCCTCGGTGTTGGTTTCCACGATGGAAGCCGGAGATACCGAATCGGGCATCTTCCGACGCATCAAAATGCGCCCGATCTCCATCGTGGCTACCGGCCCGCAGGGCACACGCTGGCACAAAATCCCCAATGCCACGTCGGACAAACTCTCTGTGATGGCCGCGGTGGGGCTGGGCGTCGCTTTGTTCAGCATGTTCGTCTTGCTGCTGAACTGGTGGATGACCGAGTAAGGGCGATTGCTCAATCGCCCCTGATTCACGGGAGGTAACGATGACTTTCGCAACCCCGGAATGGGTCAAAGATGCCGTATTCTATCAAATTTTCCCCGACCGCTTCGCCCGCAGTGAGCGGCTGACCAAGCCCGCCAATCTGGAAGGCTGGGATGCTCCGCCGACCAGGTACGGGTTCAAGGGCGGGGATTTCCAGGGCATCCTGGAGCATTTGGATTACTTGGAGGACTTGGGAATCAACGCGATTTACTTCAATCCCATCTTCCAATCCCCGGCTAACCATCGTTACCACACCCACGACTACTTCCGCGTAGACCCCATCTTGGGGGGCAACGAGGCTTTCCGCGCGTTCCTGGAAGCGGCCCACTCGCGCGGTATCCGGGTGATCTTGGACGCGGTTTTCAATCACACCGGACGGGGCTTCTTTGCTTTTGATCACATCCTGGAAAACGGGGCGCAATCCCCGTACCTGGATTGGTACACGGTGAAAGGGTTTCCGCTGCGGGCCTTCGACTCGCGCCGCAAGCCGAACTACGAATGTTGGTGGAACAAGCGGGAACTGCCCAAACTCAACACCGACAACCCCAGAGTGCGGGCTTATCTCTACAGTGTGGCCGAGTATTGGTTGAACCAGGGGATTGACGGCTGGCGGCTGGATGTGCCGCAGGAGATCAAAACGCCCGGCTTCTGGGAAGAGTTCCGGCGGCGGGTCAAGGCGATCAACCCGGAGGCGTACATCCTGGGGGAAATCTGGCGTGATGCCACCGCGTGGCTTCAGGGCCGCCACTTTGATGCGGTGATGAACTACGGCTTCAATCGCGCCTGCGCCGGGTTCTTCGGCGGCGACGCGCTGAACCGTGAGTACCGCCCCGGCGGGTTCAAACTCCGGCGGCTGGATGCGAAACGCTTTGGCCGGGAAGTCGACCGGTTGCTGAGCCTCTACGATTGGAATGTCACGCTGGTGCAATTCAACCTGCTCGGCAGCCACGACGAGCCGCGCTTCCTGACCGTCGTCGGCAAGGACAAGCAGCGGCTGCGTTTGGCAACGCTGTTCCAAATGACCTTCCCCGGCGCGCCGAGCATCTACTACGGCGACGAGATTGGGATGCTCGGCGGCCCCGATCCCGATTGCCGGCGGGCTTTCCCGTGGAGCGAATCGTTGTGGGATCACGAGTTGCGGGACGACTTCAAACGCTTCATCGCGCTGCGCCACGCGCATCCCGCCTTGCGGCGCGGCGATTTCATCACCCTCTACGCCAAGGGCGAAAGCTACGTTTACGCCCGCCGTGACGCTCAAGAGACGTTCGTCATCCTCTTCAACGTGGGCGACCGCCCCGACGAGATCGCGGTTGACCTGGGCGACCTCGTTGCCCCCGGCACGGCCTTCCAGGATGTGTGGACGCACACCCCGGCCCCGTTGGAGTCGGAGACGCTGAAGTTGACCTTGCCCCCGTTGAGCGGGCAGGTATTGCAGGCTGTTGGGGCCTAATTTTTTTTCACCGGCGAAAGGAGCGCGTCATGAATCAGTTGTTTAACATTTTGCGTCAGGCGGATATTTTCTACGATGTGCCGCAAGTGCTGCTCGAGAAACTGTGTACCGTTTGCCGTCAGGAAACGTACAACAAGGGCGAGGTCATCGTCAAGGAGAACGAGCCGAGCGATGAGCTGTACGTCATCATTGAGGGCAACGTGGAGATCATCGTTGACCCCCGGCTGCTGGACCCGAACGCCGATTCATCCACTCCAGAAGTCATCGCCACGTTGTGGCCGGGGCAGACCTTCGGCGAGGTCGGGCTGGTGGATCGCGGGCGGCGTTCGGCTTCCGTGGTGGCGGCGGCGGATGGCACGACCTTGCAGGTCGTGAGCCGCGAAGACCTGCTCAAGCTCTGTGACGAGAATCACACCTTCGGCTACTATCTGATGCGCAACATCGCCGCCGGGCTGGCCTTCAAGATTCGCAACGCCGATCTCATCTTGCGCGAACGGAACTTATGACCTCGCCCACCGGTAAGAGTCTGGTCGAGCCGGATGTCGGATTGATCGCGTTCTTTGACATCCTGGGCTACAAGCAGATCATCCTCAACAACGACATCCACGAAACGGCGGTGCTGATCTCGGATACGTTGATTCACATTCCGGATAACGTGATCCATAACCTGTGCCGCGATAACAGCCCCACGGGGGACGGCTCTTTTGAAACCACGCAACGCATCCTCCACGAATGGGCGCAGATTTTGGACGAGGTGGAGTGGCTGATCTTTTCCGATAGCATTTTGATCAGCCTCTCTCTGCCGCCGGAGATGCCGCCCTTCCATAAATTGCTGCGCTGGGTGGTGTTCCTCCAGATGTGCGCCGTGCTCTTGCGGCGCATGTTCGACTCCGGATTCCCGCTGCGCGGGGCGATTTCCTACGGCGAGTTCTTCGTCCAACAACGGTGCTTCGCGGGCAAGCCGATTGTCGCCGCCTACAACGTCTCTTCCAACGTGGAATTGAGCGGCTGCGTGTTCACCGAACCGGCTACCGAGCTGCACGATGCGTTGCACGCCTTCACCGTTGAGCGCGGCTACGACAATTACCGCATGATGCTGGAGCAGCTCAGCGTGGAGTACCTCGTCCCGATGAAGCACGAGGAAACGGAAACGATGCGCATGCTCAATTGGGTGCATTTGCCCATCAGCCCCATCCCGCGCATCTCGATGGAAGCCCGCCGCTATGTGCTCACTTCCTTTTTGACGCATAACAAGTACGTGACCCCGGAGATTTATCCCAAGAGCAACAATACCGAAATGTTCATCCGCTACCTAAAGACCAATCTGCCCATTCACCCGTGGGCGATCAACTCGGCTGCCGTGGATCGGGATATTCGCGAGCGGCAATTGCTGGGGCAATATCCGTGATCCCGCCCGTGCCATCCGACGGACTGGTTCACGAAGGCGACTTGGTGTTGCTGGCGGGCAAGGATCACAAGGAGTTCATCATCCGCCTGCACCGGGGACAGATGTTCCAAACGCATCGCGGCGTCTTTGCGCACGATGATGTGATCGGCAAACGTTGGGGCGACACCCTGGAAACGCACTTGGGCTATGAATACCAAATCTTGACTCCTTCGCTGGATCAACTGGTGCGCTCCGTGCAGCGGGCCACGCAGATCGTCTATCCCAAAGAGATCGGCTACATGCTGGTGAAGATGAACATCGGGCCGGGCACGCGCATCATTGAGGCCGGGACGGGCAGCGGCGGGTTGACTTCGGCCCTGGCGCGGATGGTGATGCCCCACGGCCACGTCTACACCTACGAAAGCCGCCCCGATATTCAAGCCCTGGCCCGCAAAAACCTGGCCCGCGTGGGCTTGAGCGAGTACGTCACCTTCAAGCTGCGCGACATCCAAGAGGGCTTCGATGAGCGGGACGTGGACGCGCTGTTCTTGGATGTGCGGGAGCCGTGGGAATACCTGCCCCAAGTTCACGCCGCGCTCAAAGGGAGCGGCTTCTTCGGGTGTGTGCTGCCGACCACCAATCAGATCATCGCCTTGCTGCACCACCTGGAAGAGCAGCACTTCGGCTTTGTGGAGGTGGAAGAGCTGCTCTTGCGTGGTTACAAGCCGGTGCCGGGACGCTTTCGTCCCTTGGATCGGATGGTGGCGCACACCGGCTATTTAGTCTTTGCCCGCGCTTTGCATTCCGCGCCGGCGTGACTCGGCCCTCACTCCGCCCGCACGCTGAAGTAGCGTGCCCGTGGATGGTGCATCACCAGCGCGGCGGTACTGTGCTCCGGGTCGAGCTGGTTGGCCGGGGTCAAACTCACGCCCAAGGCCGCGTTGACCGGTAGCAGCGCGAAGACCACTTGGTGACCGGCCAGGTCGGGGCAGGCCGGATAGCCCCACGAGTAGCGTTTCCCCTGATTTTCGGCCAACTTTAGCTCGCGGCGGATGCGGCGATGTACCCATTCGGCGGTGGCCTCCGCCGTCTGCGCCGCCAGCCCGTGGACGAAGTACGCTTCGCTGTAGTCGCCCGCCTGCTCCAACTGCTGCGAACGCTGCGTGGCACTGCGTCCCACCGTGACCACTTGCAGCACGGCCACGTCCACCACCCCGCTGCCCACCGAGGCGAAGTAATCCGCCAGACAGAGCTTTTTCCCCTGCGGCTGACGAGGGAAGGTGAATCGTCCCACCTCGCGCAGGGGATCGCCCGCTTGGTAGCCCGCCGGATCGTAGAGGACGAGGTCATTGCCCGCCGATTGCGCCGGGAAGTAGCCGTACACCGCTCGCGGATGCAAGTAGGCGTCGGCGGAGGCCCACATCTCCTCCAGCCGCGCGTCAAACGCTTGTTTGAGCGTCTCCCACTTCGTGCCGGTCGCGCCGCGTGCGCCCCACCCGACGCGGTACAGGCTCTTGCGATCCAGGAGCGGCCATAGCTCCGCCAGCGGGATGGCCGGGATCACCCGCCCGCCCCAGAAAGGCGGCTTGGGAATCAACGCCTTGAGCACGGTGTTGGCGATGGAGGCCACGGAGACCGAGCACGCGCCACAGGTGGCGCACGAACCGCCCGCGTCGGCGGGAAGCGGCTTCGGAGCTTGCACCACGACGTGGACTTCCGGCGTTGGCTGCGGGGCGGGCGGCGTGACGGCGGGGTGTTCGTGTTGATGTTCCGCCGGTGGCCGCTGCGGGGCTTGCAAGATGATGTGTTCCAGCACTTGCAGGGCCTCGAAGGCATCTTCGCAGTAGTAGACTCCGCCTTGATACAAGTCTCCTCCGGCCATGGCGATGCGCACCGCGAATTTGGGGTTGATCGCCGCGCCGCCCACCAGCACCGGGATGGAGAGTCCCCGGCGGTGCAGTTCTTCGACGACCCGTTGCATCTGCTGGCTGGTGGCAACCAGCAACGCGCTCAGCCCGATGGCGTCGGCGTTTGCCTCTACGGCCCGCTCTACGATGGTGGCCGCCGGCACTTGCTTCCCCAAATCCAGCACCCGATAGCCGTTGTTCACCAGGATTGTCTTCACCAGGTTTTTGCCGATGTCGTGAACGTCCCCGAAGACGGTCGCCAGCACTACCGTGCCCTTGCTGACGCTGTCGCTGCGCTCCATAAACTGCTCCAGGTGCGCAACGGCGGCTTTCATCGCTTCCGCCGACTTCAGCACGAAGGGGAGGATCAACTCCCCGTTGCCGAAGCGCACGCCCACTTCCTTCATCGCCGGTAACAAGACTTCGTTCAGCACCGCGACGGGCGTCATCTGCGCCAAGCAAGTATCCACCAGATCGGCGATGCCCTCTCGCCGCCGCCGGAGGATCGCTTGGTACAGTTGCTCGCGGGGCGGAAGCGCGGCTATCGCGGCAGATGTGTCCGCCTCGTCCAAGGTCGCTCCCTCAAAGTGGGTGATGTATCTCGCCAGCGCGTCCGGGTCCCGGTTGAAGAGCAAGTCCTCGGCCAACGTGCGCAGTTCGGCGGAAAGCTCCGCGTAGGGAGTGATCTGCGCCGGGTTGACGATGGCTAAATCCAACCCCGCCTCCACGGCGCGGTACAGGAACACGCTGTTGAGCACGCGCCGGGCCGCCGGATTCAGCCCGAAGGAGACGTTGCTCACGCCCAGGTTGGTGAGGGTGCCGGGGAGCGTCTCTTTGATGCGGCGCAAAGCCTCCAACGTCTCGTTGGCCGCGTTGGCCGTTTCGGCGTCGCCGGTGGCCAGCGTGAAGGTCAGCGGATCAAAGATCAGCGCGTGCGGCGGCAAGCCGATCTCCTCCACGGCCATTTGATAGAGCCGCTGCGCCACGGCGAGCTTGCGCGTGGCGGTTTTGGCCATCCCTTGCTCGTCAATCGTCAGGGCCACCAGCGCGGCCCCGAACTCGCGGGCCAGCTCCATAATGCGCCGGGCGCGGGCTTCTCCGGCCTCCAGATGCACCGAGTTGAGGATCGCGCGGCCCGGATACGTTTCCAGGGCGGCCCGCATCACGGTTTCATCGGTGGTATCCAACATCAGAGGCGCGGGCGTGTTGAGCGACAGCAGTTTGACCACGCGCTGCATGGTGGCGGATTCGTCGGCCCGCTCGGTGAGCGCGACGCAGACATCCAAGACGTGTGCGCCGTAGGCCACTTGCTGCTCGGCTAACTCCAACAGCGCATCGTAGCGGCGATTCATCACCAGCCGTTTGGCCTTGCGCGAGCCTTGGGTGTTGATCCGTTCCCCCACGATGAGCGGGCGCGGCTCCTGGTGTAACGAAACCTCGCTCAATCCGCCGGAGACGGCGGGCAACGGCGGCGCGGGGAAGATGAACGGTTGCGCCGGCGGCGACGAGAGCGGTTTGCCCTGCTCATCCAGCGGACGCAGCCCCGCTGCGGCCAGCATCTCGCGCAGGCGGACGATGTGTGCCGGGCCGGTCCCGCAGCACCCGCCCACGATGCGCACGCCCCAGGAGGCGAAATCGGTCATTGCATCGGCGAACGGCTGCGGCTGCAAACGGTACACAGCCTGCCCGCCGACGTTTTCCGGCATGCCGGCGTTGGGCAGCACCGAGACGGGGCGATTGCTCCGCGCCGCCAGCCGCCGTACCGAGGCGCGCATCTCCTCCGGGCCGGTGGAGCAGTTCACGCCGATGATCTCCACCGGCAGCGCGGCGAGCGTCACCAAAGCGGTTTCCACGTCCGCGCCGGTGAGCATGTGCCCGCTCGTGTCCAAAGTCACCTGTGCTTGGATGGGAACGCGCACATCCAGCTCGTGGAAGGTGTGCCAGATGCCGTGGATGGCGGCTTTTAGCTCCAGCAAGTCCTGCTGAGTCTCCAGCAGCAGCAGGTCAACCCCGCCCAAGAGCAAGCCGCGCGATTGTTCGGCGTAGATGTCGGCCAACTCGGCGAAACTCACGTCGGAAAGTTCGGGATCGTCCAGGGAGGGGAGCTTGCCCGTCGGCCCCATCGAACCGGCCACAAAGCGCGGCATGCCGCTTTCGGCCTCGGCGCGATCCGCTGCGCGGCGGGCCGTTTCCGCTGCCAGGCGATTCAACTCCACGGTCATTTCCCCGATGCCGAAGTCGCGCAAAGTCAGCCGGTTGGCGCGGAATGAGTCGGTCTCCACCACTTCCGCCCCGGCGGCCAGGTAGGAAGCGTGAACCTGGGTCACGACTTCGGGCCGGTGCAGCAGCAACATCTCCAACAGCCCTTCCGTGCGCGGCCCGCCGTAGTCCTCCGCCTTCAGGGAAAATTTTGCCAGTTCGGTGCCCGTTGCCCCGTCAAACAACACGATGTGGTCGGCGATTGCGTCCAGGTAACGGCGGTTTGTGTATGGGTGTGAAAATAAGGTCATCGTTCCTCCGATGTTTAGGTTGATCGTTGGTTTGAGTATACCTCAATCTCCAAGTTGCGATGCGCTTCGCAGGGCATCGCAACGCCGCCGCGTCATGGCTGCAACTTCGCTCACAGTTATAATAGACCGTGATTCAGGGGGGAGATTATGAGCACGCACCGCATTTTGTTAGTGGACGATGACCAGGAAGCGTTGAAGCTGATCGGGTTGATGCTGCGGCGGGCCGGATACCAGGTGCTCACCGCCGATTCTGGGCGGGTGGCGTTGGATCGGGCTGTCTCCGAGCATCCCGATCTGATCATCCTGGATGTGATGATGCCCGACATTGACGGCTATCAGATTCTCGCGCGGCTGCGGCAGATTCCGGCGACGGCTTCTATTCCGGTGATGATCTTCACCGCTAAGACGTCGGTCAATGACAAGATCGCCGGTTTCCAGGCCGGGGCGGATGATTATTTGACCAAGCCGGTGCATCCCGCGCAGTTGATCTCTCACGTCAAGACGCTGCTCCGCAAGAAGCAGGCGCATGCTTTCCAGGTGACGGAAGGGCGGCTCATCGGCTTCCTGCCCACCAAGGGCGGATTGGGGACTACTTCGCTGGCGTTGAACACGGCCTTTGCGATGACGCAGCAGCTTGCGCATTCTGTGGCTCTCTTGGAGTGGCGCGACGGCGGCGGCTCAATGGGGCTGCATCTGGGGATCACCGAGACCGGCAACGTGCAGACGCTTTTGGGCTGGCCGGCGGCGTTGTTGAGCCGTGAGGTGCTGCGTGACCACATGCTTCATCACCCCGACGGGCCGCATTTGCTGCTCAGCACGCCCGTCCCTCACGGGGCCGGGCCGAGCTTGACCCGTGAATTTACCCAGACGATCTTGCAGAGCGCGGGTGAGTTGTATGACTACGTCCTGTTGGATTTGCCATCCGCGCTCGATGAGATCACCTTGACCGTGCTCAACGCGGCCAGCCGCATCGTGCTCACCCTGTCCCCCGACCGCGTAGGCGTGGCGATGGCCAAGGCGATGTTGACGGAACTGGATAAGCGGGCCATTGAGGCGAACAAGATCGGGGCGGTGCTTTTGCCGCGCTCTGCCGAGGTCGCTCCGTTGGATGAGGCGGCGATCACCCGCACGCTGGGCGTGACGGTGCTGGGTATCGTTCCGGCGGATGCCGTGTTGGCCCACCGCAGCACGGAGCGGGGGAAATTGATGGTCAAAATGCAGCCGGAGCACCCTATCGCTCATCAAGTGAACCACCTAGCACGCACCTTGTTACAAGCGCAGGGGGTGCTGCGTGATGTCTCAGCATAGGAAGGATGGAATTATGGAAACGACTTCTGTATCACCGGAAAAACAGATCGCGGCTCTGGAGCAACTCTTACGCATTAGCCGCCAACTGAACTCCACGTTGGAGATGCGCCCGCTGCTCAATCAGATCGTCTCCGCGGCGCGTGAGCTGACCGATGCCGATGAGGCTTCCATCTTGCTGATGGAGGATGAGGAAACGCTGCGTTTTGCTACCGCGACCAACCTGGAAGCCGGCACGCTGGCCGATATGGTTGTGCCGTTGGAGGGCAGTCTGGCCGGTTGGGTGGTGCGCAATCGGCAGACGGCCATCGTGGAGGATGCGCAATCCGACCCCCGGCACTACGCGATCAAGTCGCTGGATGTGACGCAATCGCTGGTCGCCGTGCCGATGATCTTCGGGGAGCAGGTGATCGGCGTGCTGGAGGCGATCACCACCAAAGCCCGCCACCGCTTTACCCAGCACGACTTGGAGACGGTGGAGACGTTGGCCAGCATCGCCGCCGTCGCGGTGCAGAACGCCCGCCTCTTTGAGCAGAGCGATTGGGTCGCCGAGGTGATCCACGAAATCCGCACCCCGCTCACGGCGATCCTCTCTTACGCGGAGTTGCTGCAACGACCGGACATCACCCCGGAGATGCGCACCCAATTCGCCGCCGTGATCTTGCAGGAAACGGAGCGGGTGAACGAGTTGGCCACGCAGTTCCTGGACCTGGCGCGGTTGGAGTCGGGTCGCATCCACATGACGCTGGAGCCGCTGCACTTGGAAGAGGTGCTCACCTTATCGGCGAACGTGGTGCGCCCGATGGCCGATGAGCAGGGCCGCAAACTGCGCGTGGAGATCGCGCCCCATTTGCCGATGACCTTGGGGGACGCGCAGCGCATTCATCAAGTGGTGCTCAACCTGCTGACCAATGCCGTCAAATACTCCGACGCCGGGGATACGGTCACGCTGAAGGCCTGGGCCGAGGATGACGCGCTCATCGTGGCCGTGGAGGATACCGGGCCGGGCATCCCGCCGGATCAAATCTCGCGCCTGTTCCGCAAATTCTCACGGCTGCCCGGCAGTGAGCGCAAAGCGACCGGAACCGGCCTGGGGCTGGTGCTGGCGCGGCAGATCGTCGAAGCGCACCACGGAAAGATTTGGGTCGAAAGCGAAGTCGGAAAGGGCAGTAAGTTCTGCTTCTCCCTGCCCATCGGCGATTGATTCCTCAATTACGTAACGGCTCTCCGTGCAGGAGCGGAGGGAAGCGAGGAGCGACGCACTTCCGAAGTGCGTCGCTCCTGTGGGTGTATAGGTGTGTCGCGGGCGGCTGGATGGAGTGCTCACCGTAGCGTCGCACGACGCCGGCGTCGGGAGTCGTGCGACTCCGGCATCGGGAGAGGCTGAATCCTGGATCAAGATAGGCCGAATCCCGGATCAAGATAAGCCGAATCCTGGATCAAGAGAAGCCGAATCTTGGATCAGGATAGGCTTGATCTTGGATCAGGATAGGCTTGATCTTGGATCAAGAGAAGTCTGATCTTGGATCGGGAGAAGCCCTATCCGGTGTCGGGACTCGTGCGACTCCGGCGTCGGGAGAGGTACTTCTCCGGGACCGAGAGAGGCACTTCTCCGGGACCGAGAGAAGGTACTTCTCCGGTGGTAACTCCTCTGTGCTCCTTGAGCGTGCTTCGGCCTAGCAGGAGGCGAGCGCGGATAGTCAGAAAGGAGGTGATGCTTCGGAGAAAACAGAGTTACGCGACAACTCACCGTTATAGGACGCGCCGCAGAGCGGCACATAAGATTCGTGTTTCCAATCCTAAAATTCTTACAATCAGATGAGGAGGTAGAAATGACACCCAAGAAACTCCTAGGGGTGGCCTTGACATCAGCAGCGATGTTCTTGGCTCTGTTCTGGCTGCTGGGGGCGGAAGCCGCACCGGCTTACGCCGCCTCAGCAGTACCCGAGGGCGCAAGTCCCTCTTCTCCAACGTTCCCTCAGGCACCTGAAAGCACCACCCGCTACGTCGCGCCGACGGGGAACGATAGCGGCAGTTGCACCTCATCCACTTCACCCTGCTTCACGGTGCAGTACGCCGTAGACCAGGCCGCCACGGGCGACGAAATCCGCGTCGCCACGGGTGTCTATACCGGCGTCCACGCCCGCAGCGGCGTGACCCAGGTGGTCTACATCAGCAAGACGGTGACCGTGCGGGGCGGCTACAGCGCGGACTTCAGCGCGTGGGACCCGGCGCAGTACACGACGACGCTGGACGCCCAGGGCGCGGGGCGCGTGCTCTACATCACCGGCGACATCACCACGACTCTGGAGGGACTATACGTCACCGGAGGGCATGCCATCCAAGGCTCCGGAGGTGGAATATATGCCATCTCCGCCACCGTGACCATCAGCGGCAGCACGCTCACCGGCAACACAGCAGACTGGGCCGGCGGCGGCGCATATTTGTTCTCCTGCGCTACGACGTGGGAGAACAACACGGTTTCCAACAATACCGCCTCGTACTCCGGTGGCGGGCTTTGGCTGGATAGTCGTGCTGCGACGCCGGCGAGTCAGCATGCCGTGCCGGCTGCGGCCTCCGCTTTTGACCCTATGGCTGAGTCCATGTTCCATGACCCATTCCCTGCGCGACGTTGGACATCGTTGTCGGACGACCACGCAAAGGCAAGGGAATACAGCGATGGAAAAGTGCCGCCTCGGGAGCCGGAGTGGAGCGACACAATGCCGGGCCACGAAATGGAGTCCCTGGACAGGGTCCTTGCACCACCAGATGGCCGAAACAGCAGCCTCTCCCCGGCCTCTCCTCAGGGCGGCGGGCCAGGTTGTCCGTTGGAATCTCGCGACATCGCTTTGCATGGCAACTTTATCACTAACAATACGGCATCGTCGGGCGGCGGGGTATACTTGCAGTGTGGCGACGGGGCGCTGTTGGACGGTAATACTATCACCGGCAACACAGCCCAATCCTCGTGGTGGTCCACCAGCGGGGGCGGCGTGTACCTATTCGACAGCGATGCTACGTTGAGTGGTAACTTGATAGCGGGTAACACGGTCGCTGCTTCCAGTAATGGATGCGGCGGCGGCCTATACTCGTACAGTGGCGACGTGACGTTGGATGGTAACACCATCACCGGAAACACAGTTTCCGGCCCCTACGCATCCGATGGCGGTGGTGTTTATGCGTCCTATGGCCATGCCGTTCTGGAAAACAACATCATCGCTGACAACACAGGGAACTCGGGTGTATATGTAGACAATGCCCAACCCACGTTCTACCACAACACCGTTGCCCGTAACGGCGACTCCGGCATCTATGTCGGTTATGGCAGCCAGGCCACATTGTTCAACACCATCCTGGTC
>WFQZ01000166.1 GCA_015486785.1 Thermoflexales bacterium | reverse complement strand
GCCAAGGACATGGGTGCTCAATGGGTACGGGTCATCGTTCCGTGGCTGGAAATTGAGCAAACTCGCGGGCAGTATGATTGGACTCCCACCGACCGCATCGTCACCCGCTTGAAGGAGATGCACATGAAGCCGCTCTTCACCGTCTTCGGCGCACCGTCCTGGGCTGCGGTGGACAGTTGCGGGCCGATGTCTGACACAGCTGCGTTTGAGGGCTTCCTGGATGTGCTCATCGGGCGGTACGGGCAAGATGTCAGTGCCTGGGAGTTCACTAACGAGCCAGACGGAATGTACCCGTATATATGGGGCGCGTCCGCCGGATGTTGGGGGCTGCATCCCGACTTGTACGCGGAACAACTGGGGATTTTCTACCGCAAGATCAAAGCCGCCGATCCCCGTGATGCAGTCGTGTTCGGCGGGTTGGCCTACGACAATTGGATAGACGGCCACGTGGCGCGGAATTTCTTTACCGAGACCTTGCGCTACGGCGCGGGGCAATACTTTGACATCGCCAACGTGCATTACTACCCCATCAACCCGGTGGAGTTCCCCACTATGGCGAGCAAAATCAATGAAATCCGCTCCACGATGGAACGGTTTGGCGTGCGCGGCAAGCGCATCTGGGTCACCGAAACCGGCATGTGGGTGAATCTCAACGGCAACGTGGAACGGCAACGCTATTTCATTGTGCAGGAGCTGACGCGGGGCTTCAGTGCCGGGGCGGACAATCTCTTCTGGTTTGAGGTGCGCGAAGTCCCCACCTGCGATGACTGCGTGCATCGCTGGCTGATCAGCGACGATCATCAGCCCATTAATGGCTACACCACGTATCAGAACATGGCCCGACGGCTGGCCGGAGCGCACTACAAAGCCCCTTACCGTGCCGTGCCGCCGGGGATTGAAGCCTATCAGTTCGACGCGCCGGATCGTTCCATCTACACCCTGTGGGGCACGACCGACGTCACCCAGACCGTCACCATCCCCGCGTCCCACGACGGCATCTTCACCAACCGCGACGGCACGATTTCCCGCACGCTCCCCGTCCAGGACGGACATCTCTCCCTGGAAGTCGGCCTGTTGCCGGTATTCGTGGAGGTCAACCGCTGATCATCGCTCCCCGCTTCCGTGCCCGCCCGAGGTGTATAATGAGCGGTATGGAAGCGGGGAGCAAGCATCGCACGGGATGGATCATCGTATTGAGCCTGCTGTGGCTTACCTTCGCTCGCCTGACCGACTCGGCGGTGCAGAACTCGGCGACGGTGGACGAAGGATTCCACATCACCAGCGGAAACGAGTACTTGCACACGGGCCGCGTGCATCTCTTGGACGAACATACGCCGCTCATCAAGGCGTGGATGGCCCTGCCGCTGCTCCCGCTGGATGATCTCACCCCGCCGCCGGAGGCCCCCGGCTACGCCGCCGGCAACCTCATCCAGGTTGCGCAAGCCACCACCTTAGCCTACCGTCCCTTGGATCGGGTCATCGTCCCGCCCCGGCTGATGATCGCCTTGCTGACAGTCTTGCTGCTGGCAATTGTCTATCGCTGGGCGGCTGATGGGTTCGGCGCGAGCGGTGGACTGTTTGCCCTGGCCTGGGCCTCGTGCGATCCCAATCTGCTGGCGCACGGCGCGTTGGCTACCACTGACCTAGGGGCGGCGATGTTCATCCTGGGGGCCGGATGGGCCTTTGCCCGCTACCTGCGCCGTCCCACCTGGGGACGGTGGGCTTGGGCGGGCATCATGCTCGGCTGCGCCCAACTTTCCAAGCTCACTGCCTTGTTGCTACTGCCCCTGCTGGGCGCGATTATGCTCTGGGACGGCTGGCAGCAGGCGCGATCCCGTGGCCTATGGCGGGCGAGTGGCCAATACCTGAGCCTCGTAGCCGTGGCCGCGTTGATCGTCTGGGCCGCCTATGGATTTGAGCTGCGCCCGGTGCCGGCGGTCGGTGGCGCGATTCCCTTGCCCGCCGCGAGTCACATTGAGCGATTGCTCCGCCTGCGCCAGAATCTGGCCTACGGGCGGGAGTCGTTCTTGCTGGGGCAGAACGGCATGCACGGCTGGATGCTCTATTTCCCCATCGCCTTTGTGCTCAAAACGCCCCTGGGGACGTTGTTACTGCTGGCCTTGCTGCCGCTCTTGGCCCGCCGCTACCATCTGCCGTGGCGCGAGGAGCTGGCCTTGGGGTTGTTCCCGCTGCTGTACTTCCTTTCCGCACTCTCCAGCACCATTGACATCGGCTATCGCCACCTGCTGCCCATCCTGCCCTACCTCTACGTTTCCGCCGGGCGGCTGGCCGCGTGGCTGAGGGACGAGCGGGCGCGTTGGGGGCGATGGCTGCTTGCCGCGTCCTTCGCGCTCACCGTGGCCGAGGGCGGCTGGCTGCATCCGCACTACCTGACCTACTTCAACCTCATCGCCGGGGGCGCGGATCGCGGCTGGCAGTATCTGGCCGACTCCAACACCGACTGGGGACAGGCGTTGAAGTTCCTGGCGGCGCGGCAGCGGCGCGACGATCTGGGGCCGGTTTACCTCTCGCAATTCACTTTCTACGATCCGGCGGCCTATGGCGTGGATTACCGCCCGCTGGCCCCGTTGCCCGATGCCCCGCCAGTGCTCCCCCGCCGCTTCGACCCACAGCCCGGATGGTACGCCATCAGCGCGACGACGCTGGACGGTGTGCCGCTCCCCTATCCCCCGACCTACGATTGGTTTCGCCACCGCGAGCCGCAGGAGCGGCTGGGACATGCGCTTTTCCTGTACCACGTGATCCCCTCCGCCGGACAATGGCTCGCGCAATGCCAACACCCAGTCGTCCCGCTGACCGGCGACGCTATCGCCGCCGGCTTCGGGCGCGACGACCTGCGCCGTTTGACCTTCGACTGCGAGCAAACCTGGGTCGTGCCGCCCGCAGCCGGTTGGTATGCCCGCGCCATCCCGCCGGAGGATCGCTTGCGCTGGCCGCGCCGCTCGGAGCGGTTCGCTTGGCTGCCTGCCTGGACGGCGTCCTTGGATCGCTCCGCCCTGCACCTGAGCTACGTCCAGCCCCAGGCGGGAACGTTGCCGCCCTTCGCCATCTGGCAGCGGGACGACGCGCCGATCCATCCGCCTCATCCGCAGACGGCAACGCTGGACGGAACGCTGGCCCTGTTGGGCTACGCGGCCTCGTCAAACGTCCGCCCCGGCCAAACAACGGAGGTGCTGACCTTCTGGCGGGTGCTCACGCCGCCGGCCCGTCCCCTCTCGCTGATGCTCCACCTGACGGCGGGCGATGGCTCGGTGGTGGCCGTGGGCGACGGTCTTGGCTTTTCGGTGGATCAGTGGCGGATGGGCGATCTGATCATCCAGCAGCACGCGCTGGCTCTGCCGGACGCGCTCCCCGCAGGCACGTACACCATACTCGGCGGCGCGTATTGGCTCGACGACCTGAGTCACTTGCGGAGCGACGGCGCGGATGCAATTGCGTTGGGGCTGTTGACCGTACCTTGAAAGGCAGCTTCTCGGCGGTGGGAAGAATTACTCACTGTCCTGCGGTAGCGTTCTCAATTGCGACCAACTAACCGACTTCGCGTGTAAGAGTGAGTCGTTGTGTAATGCTCTTATGAGAAGAACATCTAGTACGCTCAATAAAATCCTGGTGCAGCTCAAGGCCATGCTCCCGCTGTTACGCACGAAGTATCATGTGCGTACATTGGAGGTGTGTGCGTGGGGAGGAAAAGGCCACCAGCGACTTGGATTTGTTGGTGACCTTTGACGAAGTGCCAACATTGTTTCAGTTTGTGGCCTTGGAAGATTTCCTGAGCGACGAGCTAGGCGTGAAAGTGGACTTGGTGATGAAGGACAGCTTGAAGTCCACCATCGGCAAATACATCCTGAAAGAGGCGCAAGAAGTGCGTCTCAACTAACCAACTAACGCTCCCACCGCGCGTGCGTTATGATGCCCACTCTGGGACGAGCGGCGTATGGTGCTTGGGGCAAGGCGGCGGTGTCTCGCCTGCCTCGCCGATGACGTAGCGTTCAGTGCAGCCCTCCACCGGACAGACGTACACCGCGCCGGGCTTGGTGATCATCGGTTCGCCCGCTGCCCCTGCGTACCCCAAAGTGCGAAAAGTGTCGATTCCCTTGATGCCTAGCAGTCTGCGCAGTTGCTCAAGGGTCGCATCGTCCCTGGTAAGCAGGTCAAGCACCTGCATATGAGTGTCCGCGCCGTTATCTGCCTCTTGGAGCAGGGAGCGCATCTGCTGACGTCGATCTTCGTCCAGCATGGATAGCATCGCGCGGGCCGCGTTGTAGATTTGTTCAGGTGTGTATAGGGTCATAATTTCCTCCTTAGTTTTGAGTTGCGACGCACTTCCGAAGTGCGTCGCAACTTACTAGAATCCGGTATATGTGAACGCCGCCCAGTAGAAGGGGTGGGCAAAGTTTTCCAGATACAGCTCTTGCTGCAAGTCATTGGCTACGTCCTTGGGCATCAGATAGCGGGCAAAGTAACGGCGGGCGTCGTCGTCGTGACGGGCGTTGCGCAGGATTTGCTGAGCGCGGCGCAGTGCTTGCGGCGGAGTCAAGCCATTAGCACGCCATTCTTCAAAGAAGATGCTGATCAGGATCGCAGTGCTGGCTTCGGCTACTGACCATAGCGAGCCAATCACTCCCGGCACACCCGCTTGCATCATTCCTGAGGGCAACGAGATGACTTCATCAGTGTTCTTCAAGTCCGAAGGTACGCCAGTTTCACAGGCCGAGAGCACGGCTAGCCGCGCCTTCGCGCTACGCAGATTCAAGATTTCGCGCAAGGTCAGGTGTTTGTTATCAGCGGTCAACAGACCGGAGTTCAGTGGATGGTTGAAGTCGGCGAAGCCGTGAGTGAAAAAGAACAGCACGGCGTGATCGTCAAAAGTCTGCCGCACGGCTTCTAGCGTAGCTGCTTCCATTAGCAGGGGCGTGCGTTTGTCCGCCGGGAAGGCATCCAGCGCGGCTCGCACCGCTTGATCGGCCAGTTGAAAGCTCCTGTCGGGATAGCGCACCGCCAGTAGGGAGTCGGCGGGACGCTGCGCCGCTTCGCGGACGTGGTAGAGCGACTGCGCACTGGGCGCGTAGGTGAAGGTATAGCGATCCAGCGCGTACTTCTTGCGTTCTTGGGGATCACCCTCGTGGAGTTCCGCCGCATGCAGCGGCAGCAGCCCCAGCCAGTCGCTCGGCACCAGACGGACAAGCGACCCTTCCGCCACATTCCTCTCCTGCAAAGCATTCACCAGCGGCCCCATCACCACCTCGCCCAGCCAAGCCAGCATATCCTCTAGCGCGGTGACCCATGTCTGATATGCTGTAACATCGTCTCGCCAGCGCATGTATGCTCTCAGGTAATCACTCTGTACCTGTTCGCGCAGCGCATTGACGGTCAAGGCTGGTAAATCAACGCTGTGGACTCCCGAGGTTTGTGAGATCAGCAGCGCAAACCCGCCGTACTTGGTCGCTGCCAGATAAACCAGCGGGGCGTCGGCAGCCTGGCGGAGGATTTCGGAAAAAGGAAGCGGGCGTAGGAAGTAGCGCAGCCGGGGAACATTGTCACGGATAGTCTGAATCGCTGCTTGCAAATCTTCCTGCGCCCGATTCAGTTGCGCCCCCCAATCATCAAGCCGCTGCTCGTAAGTCAGGGCTTGCAGGTCTTCTACTGTATCTAAGGCTTGCACATAGGCGCGGTAGAAAGCATCGTCTTTCCCACCCGCCAGAGCGTGCAGATCGCTTCGCTGACGTTCTAGAGCCTCGCGCAGCAATTGCGCCCGTCCGGCCTCCAGGATTTCCACTGCTTGGGGCAGATCGCCCAATTGTCGGGCCGCCCAGGCCGCCCGCGCTGCTAGCCCGCGCGTTTCGCCTAGGGTGAAGGTCTTGTCCTCGCGCCGAAACTGGTTTGCCATCAGGCGTTTCTGTGCCGCCTGCACGGCGCGATAATCCACCAGCGTTTCTTCCCACTCGCTCCGCTCAAATGCCCAGGTCAAGGCATTGCGTGCTGCGATCAGACTTTCGCTCTGATTGATCTCCAGGCCAAGTTCCCAAGCCTCACGGTACGCTTTCCAGCCAGCTTCCAAGTCTTCTAGCCGTCCCGTGCGGCTGTACCGGTCTCGCAGCCCAGTACCCAGGTTGTTCAGGTAGCTGGGTAAATCGGGGTGATCCGGCGGTGTGATAGCTACCGCTTGGTGGAACTTTTCAATAGCTTCTTCCAGGTATTCCAGGCGATCCGTGTGGCTGTAGCGGTTGTGCAGTACAGTCCCTAGGTTAGTCAGTCGAGTGGGTAAATCGGGGTGATCCGGCGGCGTGGCAGCTACCGCTTGGCGGAACTTCTCAATAGCTTCTTCCAGGTATTCTTGCTGTTCCGTACTGCTGTATTGAGCGGCCAACCCCAGACCCAGGTTGTTTAGTCTAGTAGGCAAATCCGGATGACCTTGCGGCGTGCCCGCCACCGCCTGGCGAGAGACTTTCAGAGCTTCTTTCAAGTCCTCCATCCGTCCCGTGCGATGGTACCGCTCGCGTAGTCCATTACCCAGGTTGTTCAATCGGGAAGGCAACTCCGGGTGATCCTGTGAGGTGGCAGCTAGCATCTGGCGATATTGCACGATGGCTTCTTCCAGGTCTTCTATGCGCCCCGTGCGGCGGTACCGCTCGCGTAGCCCATTGCCCAGGTTGTTCAGATACCTGGGCAAATTTGGATGTCCTTGCGGCGTGGCCGCTACCGCCTGGCGAGTAACCTTCAGGGCTTCTTCCAGGTCTTCTATCCGTCCCGTGCGGCGGTACCGCTCGCGTAGTCCATTGCCCAGGTTATTCAGTCGAGCAGGTAAATCGGGGTGGCCTGTTGGCGTGGTCGCCACTGCTTGGCGATACTGCGCGATGGCTTCTTCCAGGTCTTCTATGCGCCCCGTGCGGCGGTAGCGGTCGCTTAGCCCTATGCTTAAGTTGCTCAGGTAAGTGGGTAAATTGGGGTGACCTGTCGGCGTGGCTGCTACTGCTTGGCGAGAGACCCTCAGAGCTTCTTCCAGGTCTTCCATGCGCCCCGTGCGGTTGTATCGGTCGCTCAGTCCATTGCTCAGGTTGATTAGATAGCCGGGCAAATCAGGGCGGCCTTCTGGCGTTTTCTCCACTGCCTGATGGAACTTCTCAATAGCTTCTTCCAGGTCTTCTATGCGCCCCGTGCGGTTGTATCGGTCGCGCAGTCCGTTGCCTAGGTTGCTCAAATACCTAGGCAAATCTGGATGCCCCTCAGGCATAGTTTCTAGTGCTTGACGGAACTTCGCGATAGCTTCTTCTAGGTCTTCCATCCGCTCCGTGCGGCTGTACCGGTCGCGTAGCACATTGCCCAGGTTGGTCAGATAGCCGGGCAAATTCCGATGTTCTGGTGGCGTGACCATTACTGCCCGGCGATAGACCCCTAGAGCTTCCTCCAGGTCTTCCATCCGTCCCGTGCGGTTGTATCGGTCGCGCAGCACATTGCCCAGGTTGTTCAGATAGCCGTGCAAACCTGGGTGACCTTGTGGCGTTGCATCTAGCACTTCGCGATAGATCTCCAGAGCTTTTTCCAGGTCTTCCATCCGTCCTGTGCGGTTGTATCGGTAGCGCAGCACATTGCCTAGGTTGGTCAGATATATGGGCCAATTCGGATGATCAGGCGACGCAACCTCTAGCACTTCTCGATAGACCTCCATAGCTTTTTCCAGGTCTTCTATGCGTCCAGCACGGTTGTACCGTTCGTATAGCCCTGTCCCCAGGTTGGTTAGTCGAATGGGCAAATCCGGATGACCTTGCGGCGTGCCCGCCACCGCCTGTCGCCATAGTTGCAATGCGGCGTCTAAATCCGAAGTATCTTCTAGTCGCTTGTAGCGGCGCAAGTAGATGCCTCCGGCACTGTTCAAAACTGCCAGGCGGAAGCGATCCTCTGAGTGGGCAAAAGTGGGGTGGTTTAAGATGCGCTCCCAGGCAGCAATGGCTGCATTCAGGGCGTTCAGATCATCGGTTTGCCGGTAACGGGATGCTCCTTCCTCGGCCTGCCGCAGGTCGTCGGCGAATTGCGGGGGGATACTGATGCTTCCCACGTCTCCTTCCAGAGAAGGTTGTTTTTTTCTGCCAAATAATTTTCCAAACATAGATTCCTCCTCGGAACTGCGAACTGAAACGTCGCAACTTAATCCCACATCCCGCGCTGGATGAAGCGCGTCAGGGCTTCTCCGGCGGCTCTTTCCGCCTCGCCCTGCTCCGGCAGCGGTCGGTGCATAGACTCGTACAGTGCCCAACGGTGGGTATCGATGGCTGCCAGCAGCAGATCGGCGAATGTGGCTGCCGCGCTCAACGCCAGCCCGTAAGCGGCAGCCATCCACAGCAGCGCAATCGCCGCAGCCCACGGCCAGGCGGGCGTCCACAAGGCAAAGAGCAGCCCCCAGGCCCAGCTGGTGGTCAAGACGTCCAGCTGAGCGTGGGCCTCAGATAAGTCGGTGCGGACGTTTTCGGGCAGGCACAGCCACAGATGCGGCCACAGCAACACCGGGTCTAGCCCGTAGCGTTGCCGGGGGCGCAATTCGGCGGTTTTGAGGATGTCGCCTAGCCGCGTGGGCATGAGGTCTTCCACGTCGCGCGGAGTGTGCTGCCGCCAGGCTTCCAGACGCGCCAACTCGCGCTGCTTTTCCCAGGTAAGCTGTCCATTCTGGTACTTTTGTATCAGCGTGTTCCAGCGGCGTTTTTTGTCCTCTGCCTTTGACTGCCGGTGGGCTGCCAACCGCGCGGCCAGACCGCGCAGCGGCGGAGGCCAGTAGCCCTCCAGCAAACGCAGGATGGGCAAGCGTAGCCACGCCATCAGGTGGGACGAAGCCACCAGAATCAGCAACGCGCCGATCAGCAGCGCGGATTGCGTCACCACCGGCAAGGAACTGAGTTCGTTCCACTTGGCGGGCAGATTGGCCGGACCGATCCACAGCAACAGGCCGCCTCCCCAGAACAGGAAAGGCGGGACAAAGAGCCGCTCCAACCATTTCTCCGAAAGACCTTTACCAATGTTTTCCCAGAAAGACGAGAGCATCGTTCAACCTCCTTGGCTTGGCATCACGGGATAAATATACGCTGCTTAGGATAGATTGCCAATGTCCACTGGCCGCGCTGGGGTGGATTCGGCATCAGTTGCCGTCTGCCGTCCGGCTGACGAACAGAAGCAGCAACTGCACCCCGCCAACCAAAGCCGCGATCATCCGGTGCAGCGTGGTGGAAACGCTTTGGCCCTCGTGAGGATGTTCGCGGCAAATGTGCCCCATCGTTGGCAATGGGGCATGCAAAAACTCGGCCTCGATGGTGTTCGAGGCCGAGCAACGGGTCGTCTTTGGGATTTAGCCCTGGCGCAAGGTGCGCTCGTAGATGTCGTCCAGGTCGTTGCGCCGACGGTTGGAGCGGCGGGACTTGCGCCCTCGCCCGCGCCCTGACGGCGGAGCTTGCAGTTTCGCTTCGCGGAAAGCGATCTCCATTGGGGAAAGGAAGGGGTCTTCCTCTTCTTC
>WFQZ01000165.1 GCA_015486785.1 Thermoflexales bacterium | reverse complement strand
GGCTACGACTTGCTGATCATCGGGGCTTCGGAGGAATGGTTCTTGCACAACTGGCTCTTTGGCGCGATCCCCGATGTTGTTGCCGGCAACACCACTTGTTCGGTGCTCTTGGTGCGCAAGGCCGAGCCTGCGCCGGTCTCGTGGCTGCGCCGCGTCACGCGCGGCCTGTCGTCCCGCTCAACTCCATAGCAACTTGACGGCCATCACCACCAGCACCACGGTCAGCACGCCCTTGATGAACCGGTCTCCCTTGCGGATGGCGACGCGCGTCGCCGCGTAGCCGCCCAGGGCGTTGCCGACGGCCAACATCAACCCCGGCAGCCAGCGGACGTGGCCTTGGAGCGCGAAGATCCCCAAGGCCACCAATGTGTACACCCCGACGATGAACACCTTGTGCATATTCACCCGCACCAAATCCAGCCCCAACACCTGCTGCAAGATCGCCATCATCAAGAAGCCCACGCCGGCTTGAATGAAGCCGCCGTAGAATCCGGCCACCAACATCAGCCCGTGGGCCAGGTACACGCGCTGCCGTGAGGGCGGCGCGTCCGTGGCGGCTGACGTCGACGGGCGGCGGGACATCAAAATGAGCACGGCGATCATCACGGCGGCCAGCACGCGATTGAACCACGCGCCACGCAAGCGCGTGCCCAAGATCGCGCCGAGCACCGTGCCGGGCAAGGCGCACAGCGTCAGCGAGAGGCTGAGCCTCCATTCCGCGTAGCCCTGCCGCACAAAAGTAGCCGTGGAGGTCAAGTTTTGCGCCAGAATCGCCACGCGGTTTGTACCGTTGGCGACCGGGCCGCTCATCCCCATAAACACCATCGCCGGCATCGTGAGCAGCGACCCGCCCCCGGCTAACACGTTGATGAACCCGGCGACCGCGCCCACGGCGACGAGGATGGCCCCGTGACGCCAGTCCATCAGCTCATCAAGCGGCGCACGAAGCGGGTTAGCCGTTCCACGCCCTTCTCTATCGTCTCGGTGCCGGTGGCGTAGGAAAGTCGCACGTTGGCATCCGAGCCGAAGGCGATCCCCGGCACCAAGGCCACGTGTTCTTCATCCAGGAGCCGCCGGCAGAAGGTGCTTGAATCTAGCCCGGTGGCTTCGATGTTGGGGAAGAGGTAGAAAGCTCCTTGCGGCTTGGGGCAAACCAGTCCCGGAATCGCGCTCACGGCCTCGTACATCAAATCCCGGCGGCGGGCGAAGATCTGCCGCATCGCTTCAATGGTGTCTTGCGGGCCTTCCAGGGCCGCGATGCCGCCATATTGCGCGAAGGTGTTGGCGTTGGAGGTGGAGTGAGATTGAATGTCAATGGCCGCGCGGATCACGTGGCGCGGCCCGGCGGCGTATCCCAACCGCCAGCCGGTGGCGGCATACGCCTTGCTGAAGCCGTTACCGGTGATCGTCAACGCGAAGATCTCCTCCCCCAGGCTGCCGATGCTGTGATGCTGCGCTTGGTCGTAGACCAACTTCTCGTAGATTTCGTCGGAAAGCACGGCGACGTGGTGCGCCACCAGGACTTCGGCCAGGGCGTGCAATTCCTCTTGGGTGTAGATCGTGCCGGTGGGATTGTTGGGGGAGTTTAGGATCAAAACCCGGCTGCGCTCGGTGATGGCCGCCGCAAGCTGCTGCGGCGTGATCTTGAAGTGCGTGGCTTCGCCGGTGGGCAAGAATACCGGCGTGGCGCCGGTTAGCTTGACCATCTCCGGGTAACTCACCCAATAGGGCTGGGGGATCAAAGCCTCGTCGCCCGGCCCCAGGATCGCCATGAGCACGTTGAACAGGGCTTGCTTGCCGCCGGTGCTCACGAGCACTTGGTCCGCTTCGTAGGGCAGCCCGTTTTCGCGGCGTAATTTCTCGGCGATCAGCTCGCGCAAGCGGGGCAGCCCGCCGGTGGACGTGTACTTCGTCTTGCCGGCATCCAGCGCGGCCTTGGCGGCAGCGCAGATGTGCGCCGGCGTGTTGAAGTCCGGCTCGCCCACGCCGAAGTTGCACACGTCTATGCCATCCGCGAGCATCGCCTTGGCCTTGCTCGAAATGGCCAGCGTCATTGATGGGGTGATCTGATG
>WFQZ01000164.1 GCA_015486785.1 Thermoflexales bacterium | reverse complement strand
ATCTCGGCATGCGATTCAATGTTCAGCGAAAGGTCAATCTGCCGCTTGCGGCGATCCAGCTTGATGATCTTGACCTCGACTGTTTCCCCGACTCGCACCACGTCCGACGGATCTCGGACGTATTGTCCCATTTCCTTGACGTGCAGCAATCCGGGGCGTTCCGCTCCCAGGTCAACGAATGCGCCGTATCGTTCCAGGCGCACGACCTGGCCGCTGCGAACCTGGCCGACTTCCATCTCGTCCCAGTCTACCTCCGGTGGCTCAACCATCGTGAGGGCGATACGTCCTTGTGCCGGATCCACATCCAGCACCCAAACGTCTACCTCATCGCCCACTTTAACCACATCGGTAACTTTCTTGATGCGTTTGGGAGAGAGGCGCGAAATATGAATCAGCCCATCGCGTTCCAAACCGAGGTTGACAAACGCACCGTACAACTCAGTGCGGGTGACTGTACCTTTGAGGTGCATCTTGGGCTGAAGTTCATCAATAGAGGTGGGTTGAATAAGTTCTTCCGACATCCGATTCTATGCTCCTTAGTGTTTGAATGACCGCGACATTATAGCGTAAGCGTTTAGGTTGTCAAACCGTATTGGCCGCCTGCCTGAGGCTCTTCCTCGGCGATGAAAATCATTTCGCGGCCAGTACCCGCACCGGGCCGAGGGTGACGTGATCGTCCAACGGGCGGCCATCCGGCGCGAGCAGGGACAGCCGTCCGGTGGGGGCACTGAACACGCCGACTTGGATCGGATAACTGCCGGGCGGGGTCTGCGGGATGATGGTGATGCGCCGCACATCACGCACGATCTCGCCGTGGCCCCAGGCCGGGCCGGGGCCGTCTTTGCTGCCCCAGACGTGCCATTGGGCATCAAGCACCTGCGCGAAGACGAAGTAATCTTGCCGCCGCTGCGGCGTAGCCTGCCAGTAGAGCGTCAGGGTCAAGGTGCTTCCGGCGGTCAGCACGCGCGGCTCAATGTGATACCCCACTAACGTGACTTCGTTGTTGAAATTCTCGTGCAAGGGGTTGGGGACGGGCGCGTTCTCCGGCGGGAGGAGCGTCGCCGTGCCCACGGTCACCCCATCGCCCAGCAGACGGGCGTCCTGGTCGTAGACCGGCTGACGGCCCGTCTCATCGTACAGCCCCACTTGCACGGAGAGCGTGTCCGGCGTGTACGCCGTTTCCGGCAAGTCCACGCGGTAGGTATCCCGAAAGACGCGGCCCGGATGCCACGCGGTGGTGGGCGCACGCCCCAGGCCGGGCCAAGTATCGCGCTGCGCCACCAGCACGCCGGCCTCGTCGGTGAGGTGGATGTAGACGGTCAACGGGCCGGGCGTCTGACGCAGCGGTAGCCACGCCACGGTAACGAACAACGGTTCGCCGGGGTGGAGCTGTGACGGCGCGACGGTGATCGCCGCCATCCGCGCCACGTCGCCGTACTGCACGACTGCGCCCGCCGGCAACGTCCCGCCGGTCGGTGGATAAGTGACCGCCGGCAGCAGATAGCCGCCGAGGGCCACAACCGCCAATCCGCCCAGCCCCCAGCTCAGGCCGAGAGCTGCGGATTTGGGGGATACAAGCCGCGCCCATCCGTGAGCCAGCAGCACGGCAAACGAAGGCCACGCCGGAAAGAGAAATCTCCCCATCGCCCCGGCCGGCTGGATGAGGATGTAGTAGGCGACAATCAGCACGAAGAGCAGCACGGTCACGCCGAGCAAGGCCGCGCCGCGAGCGAGTCGGGGGCAAGCCGGGCGCGGGCGCAAGTATCCACCCAGCCCCAGGACGGTGAACAGCAGCCAGCCGAGGTAGAGGCTGCGGGGCAAGGGAATCTGCCCGTAGCCGAAACGTCCCCACAGGCTGCTCCACAAGTAGGGCCATCCTTGCCACAAGGCCCACCAGTTTCCGGCGGCGGATCGCCCGGCCCACAGTTGATTGACCATCGTGAGGCCGGTGGGATCGCCGTAGAGCCGCCAGTTGCGCACGAACCACCATCCGGCCAGCAGCGCGGCTATCCCCAGCGCGATCCCCGCCGTGGCGAGCTTTTCCCGCCGGCGCGTGGCGGGGGTGCGAGCAATGGCCAACAGCAGGATCGCGCCCAATGCCGCCAGATGCAGCTTGGTGAGCAGGGCCAGCCCGTAGAGCAGCCCCAGGCGGAGCGCGGCGCGGCGGGAGAGGCCGTCTTGGCACACGATGACGCTCTGGAGCACGACCGCGGTCCCCATCGCGGCGGCGAGGATGTCGTTGGTCATTGCCGCGCTCAGGTAGATGAATTGCGGGGTGAAGGCCACGAGTGCCGCCGCGCCCCAAGCCAACGGTGGAGCATCGGGGCGCAATCGCCGCGCCAAGGCCCACGTCAGCCACACGGTGATCGCGCCCAGGAGCACGTTGACCCAGCGCGGAATCATTGCGGCCAAGTAGCCGTGGCGGTAAGGGAATCGTTCGTCTGCCAGGTGCAGATACTGGAGTTTGTTATCCACGCCCACGGCCCAGTTGCGATAGCCCCAAAACGGGTTGGGCGGCTGACGGTATTCCGCCGTGTGCGGGCACGGCACGGCGGCACTGGCCAGCGCACTGAGCGCGTAGTAGAGCGGCGGATGATGGCTCTGGGAACGCGCTTCTTCGGCCCCTTGCACCGGCAGCGTGTGTTGGGTGATCAGGTGGCGCACGTAGCGGTAATGGCGGATTTCGTCGGTGGATTCAAACAGCGGATTGATCACGCTTACCGCACCGGCGAGCAGCAGGAACGCGGCCAGGATCAGCTTTAGCGGGCGGGGAAGCGGCGGCAGGCTCACTTTTGCACCACCGTGATCGTGGTGAGTTGGATCGCGTCCCCTTGCGCCCGCCCTTGAGCATCAAAAACTGGCAGCCGCGCGGGATCAACCAGGCCGTACATCCCCACTTCAATGGTGTAGACGCCGGGCGGCGTGTCGTCGGGCAGGGAGATGTGGTACGCATCGGCGATTACCGTGCCCGGTGCCCAAAGGGTGGTGGGAGCTTGTCCGTTCTGCGGCTCGCTATCCTGCTGCCCCCACAGGAAATTTCCGCTGCGGGCGTTAAAGGTTTCCCCGACCACGTGGGCGAAGACTTTGTAGCGCGTCTGGAGCGGCTCGGTGGTGCGCCACCACATGCGCAGGGTGAGGCT
>WFQZ01000163.1 GCA_015486785.1 Thermoflexales bacterium | reverse complement strand
TTGTTCACCGCTTGGGTGGTATCGGTGGCTGCGGCGGTGACGCTGCTGTCGGCAGCCGAAGTGACCGTCAAGGTGGTGACGTCCGTATGCCCGGCGGCCCCGGCGGGCGGTGTGACGCGCACTTCCACCGTGGCCGTCATGTTCTCGGTCAGGTTGAGGGTGGGGGGCGTGACCTGCACCGTCCAGCCCTGTGAGGAAACTACGCTCAGGTTAAAGCTGTCGCTGCCGTTGCCCCGGTTCTCGACCACGTGGCGGTAGAACTGGGTGCTGCCTTCGTTGGCTATCGCGCTGTTGGCGGGCCAGACGGCGACGGCGGGGACCAGGTTGGTCTCCGTGGCGAGCGTGTCTTGATCCACCACCATAGCATTGCGCTGCGAGGTGGCGATGATGTCCACTGTATCGCTGTCGCCCGCGCTGCTGTCGGCGGGCACGAGGACGTAGACGGTCACGGTGGCGGAGGCCCCGGCAGCGATCTGTACCTCGTCCAGGGGGAGGGTGGTGACCCAGGTTTGGCCGCTGAGACTCAAGCTGAAGGCATCTTCGGCGTTGCCGGTGTTGGTGATAGTGACTGTGTGGGTGACGAGGGTGCCGGGGTCGCCGGAGAGCGTTCCGTCGCCGGTTACGTTCACGCCGGGTTGGCGGAACTCGTAGCAGCCCATATCGACGGTGCCGCCGGCGGGGACGGGACGCGGCACGCCGTCCAGGTCCACGGAGGGGGCGGCGGAGTTGTCGCCGCTATCTTTGGCGGGGGAGCTTGATTGCAGGTGATAGTCGTCGCTGTCCACAAAGAGCGGGTCGCTGTTGATATTGCCCGTGCCGGGCACAAGTGGCGTGCCTTCGATATCGCTGTAATCAATGTCTTGACTGAATCGCCCGCTATAGGTTGGAACTTGGGTATGGGTTAGACTTGAGGTGTGCCCCCAAATAATGGTGTTGGAAAGGTAGAGCGTGCTGGTGACGGTGCCGGTCATCAAGATGCCGTAAGAAGCTCCGTTGTGAACGAGGGTGTTGTTGTAGCCGTAAAAATCGGTGTCTTGTACCGCGATGCCGTCGCTGTTGTTGGCAATCAGAGTGTTGACGCTGTTTCCCCACAGTTTTTGATAGGGCGCGGTGGTATCGGTGCTCTTGATCCACATGCCGCCGATCTTGGCCGCGCTGTTGTAGGCAATGGTGTTACGGTTGAGGAAGTATTGGCTGTCGCCCTCGCCGATGATGGCCAGACCGCCGCCGGTGGTGATGGCGGCGTTGGCGGTGATGAGGTTGGTGGCCATCACCAGACGCGAGCCGCCGTTCATTGTAACGGCTAATCCGCCAAAATCCTTTTGCGCCGCATTTTCGGCGATGGTGTTGTTCGTCATCGTCAGTAGCCCGGTGTTGGTGAGGTAGGCGTACAGGCCGCCGTAATTGCCGCCGTTGGTACCGGTAAGATAAGCGGTGTTGGAGATGATGTGGTTGTTGCGGAAATCTACCTCGCCGCCGGATTCGATGTACAGATAGCCCCCACCGTAATTTCCACCCCACACCTGCGTGCCGGAGATGCCGGCGCGGTTGCCGATAAGTTGGTTATTGTGGAAGCGCAGGGTGCTGCCGTCATACACATCGTCAATCGCCAGCCCGCCGGTGTCGCCGCCGGCGGTATTGCGGTTGAATTGGTTGTCCAGCATGTCCACGGTGGCGCCGTCATAGATATCATAGATGTAACAACCGCCATAGTCGCTATGCGCGGTGTTGTCGTTGATCAGATTGCGGTTGAAATGAATCACCGCGCCGTCTTCCCAGTAATCGTCAAAGTAGCAACCGCCGCCGTCACTGCCGAGGGCGCGGTTGCGTTGCAGTTCATTGTCCTCAAAGTATAGGATCGAGCCGTAGTCAATATAGTCGTCGAAGAAAAGACCGCCGCCGTCATCGGCAGCCACATTGTCGTTGATTTTGTTGCCCTTCATCCAGACGGTAGAGCCTTCGTTAATGGTATAGATGTACATGCCGCCGCCGTCGTAGCCGGACGTGCTGGAGATGACGTTGCGGCTGATGATGTTGTCATTGAACTGCACCCGGCTACCGGATTCCACATTGTAGAAGTAGAGTCCGCCGCCGGCGCCGTCAATCGCCAGGTTGCCGCTGATGACGTTGCGGTTAAAGTCCAGCGTAACGCCCTCATAAGCGGGGTCGTACAAATACGCCCCGCCACCGTTGCCGTGGGAAGTGTTGCCGGTAAGGGTGTTGTCGCTGAAGGAAACGTCTGCGCCGTCATAGCCAAAGTTATAGCTGTAAAAGCCGCCGCCGGCGCCGGCGGCAGTGTTGCCGCGCAGAGTGTTGCGGTCAAAACTGCCGGATACGCCTTGGTAGGCAAAGTAGTCATTGTAAAATCCGCCGCCGTCTCCGCCGGCGGTGTTGTTGATGAACTGATTGTCGTCAAAGTGAAGTTCGCCGCTATCGTAGGCGCGGTAAAAATAGACCCCGCCGCCGTCGTTGGTATCCGCCGCGTTGTCTTCAAAGGCGTTGCGGCTCAGCGAGAGATTACAGCCCTGTTTACATTCATTCCAGTAAACGCCGCCGCCGGAAAGGTTGGCGCGGTTGCCGCGATAGACGCCGTCGTCAAAGAACATTTGCCCGCTGCCTTGATGGACATTGTTGATGTAAAAGCCGCCGCCGTTGCTACCGGCGGTGTTGCTGATGACTGTCAGGTGGTCGGCTTTGAGGGAAACGGTGAGCGGGTTGTTATGGTAGATTTCGTTTATGTAGAAGCCGCCGCCGCTGCTGCCGGCGGTGTTGCTGATGAAGTGGGCGTAGCTCATATCCAGATAGGAGCCATAATTGGGCCCATAGCCAAAGTAGATGCCGCCGCCGTTGCCGCCGGCGGTGTTGGTCAGGAACTCGGTCCGGCTGAGCAGTAACGTTGAGCCGTCGTAATCATCGCTTACATACAAGCCGCCGCCGTCGCTACCGGCGGTGTTGCTGAAGAAATGGCTGCCGCTCAAGTCCAGCAAGCCGCCGTCCTCGGCGTAGGCATAGCCGCCGCCGCCTTTACCGGCGACAGCGGTGTTGCTGATGATGCGGGCGTTGGTGGCAATGACAGTGTCGTTGCCGTCGTCCGCGCTCAAGTTGACGCCGCCGTAGTTGCCGCCGGCGCGGTTGTTGTAGACGTACAAATCGGGGACGCTAATGGTAGAATAGTCATACGCCTCAAAGTAGACCCCGCCATAGTGGCTACTGGAGCTGCTACCGGCGGTGTTGCCACTGATGACGGTTCCGGGCAGGCTTATGGATGAGTTGTACTCGGCGTACACATAGCCCCCGCCATAGTCATCGCCGGCGGCGTTGCCGGTAATTTTCAGCCCGCCGCCGTTTATCTGGCTCTGGTAATCGGCGTACAGGTACAGCCCGCCATAATCTTCACCGGTGCCGGCACCGTCGGCGATGTTGTCGCGGAATTCATTGTCGTAAAAGGCAGTGCTGGAATTGTATTCAATGTCCACATAGCCGCCGGCGTAGCGATAGCCGCTGCGGTTGCCGATGACGCGGTTGCGGTTAAAGCTCCCGTGGGCGTTGTATAGGGCGTCAAAGTAAATGCCGCCGTAGTAATCGTTGCCGGTGGTAGCGGTGTTGCTCAACACGTCGTTATCCTCGATGGCAAAGTTGATAAAGCTACTGGCGTAAAGGTATACGCCGCCATAGTTATCACCGGAAGCGTTGTAGGCAATGGTGTTGCCGGTGATCACCAGCGTGCCGGAGAGATGGTTCTTGGCGTAGATGCCGGCGTAATAATGTCCGCTCCCGGCAGCGGTGGCGTTGCTCATTACGTCGTTGTTGGTGATTTGCAGGTCAGAGCGGTTCTCTACGTTGACGTAAATGCCGCCGCCGTCGTCGTCGGCGGTGTTATCGTGGATGTAGTTATTGTTGATGATGATTGCGCTGTCATCTTCCACGTCGGCGTAGATACCCGCGCCGCGAGTTATAGCGTGGGCGTGGGCAATTTCAAAGCCGTCTACGGTCACCTGAATGTTGGTGACGCCGACCCCGCCGATGAAGAGGGCGCGTCCGGCGGGGCTGATAACGCTGGTGCGCGGGGTGCGGTTAGCAAAGGTGCTGTCATAGCCGCCCAGCAAGGTCAGTGATTTGGTGATCACCAGGCTCTCGCTGTAAGTGCCCGCCTGCACGCGGATCGTGTCGCCGGGGCCGGCGGCATCAATCGCGATCTGGATGCTGTGTCCGGCGGGGACGTCGATGGTGGCCGCTCGTGTCAGTTGCGGCGCTAACAATAACGCCGCTAGGGCGGCCATCGCCAAACTGATGGCAAGGATAATCCTGGTTCCGGCTACTCGGTTGGTCTGCATACGTTCCTCCTAAGGTTAAAAGAAAGGGATACTTCTCTCAGCCCCCGACTGAAAATCGGTGGTTGAGTCATGACTGTTTCCAAAAATTTGTCAGACTGCGTGGGAATGTGGGGGGATTGTGCTCGGTGGGCGCGGGGTTTCCCGATGCCCAAGAGCTGTGGCGGTGCGTGTCTACTCGCGTGCTTGACGGCCCAACTGTCCTTTGGTGGCCAACGCAATGATGGTGACGGCTACGAGGCTAACGCCAATGCTGATGAGGTAGAGTTGCATGTCAAATTGTGACTGCGTTCCTCCCTGGAAGGCCGCTTGGAATGTCTCGTCGGTGATGAGCGTGGATGACCAGAAGTTATCGGCGTTGTGCAAAATGATTCCTCCGACCAGCAAGCTGCCGCCGGTGCTATTGTATACCCAAGTCATAATGGTGGCGAGCGTGATTTCGCCGATGACGTACACGGGCAGTATTTGTAGTCCCATTTCGGCGTGCAGTGAGCCTGGTTGGAAGAAGAGGGGCAGATGCCATAGTCCCCACACCGTGCCTAGGATGATGCTGGCAATCGTGGGATTCCATTTACGTTGCAGGTTCGGCAGCGCAAAGCCGCGCCAGCCGAATTCTTCGCCTAACGGCCCTCCGATGATCGTCAACAGGAAGTACACCGGTGCCCAGTACCACCCTTCCCGAAAGAATGCGAAACTCGGCATTGAGCCTCCCATCATCAAGTTGATGACGATGGCAATGGACAATAGCAGCCCGCTGAAAAACAGCGCGACGATCCACCAGCGCAGCCCGACCCGCCAGCGTAAGGACCTTTGTCCCACATCCCGCATCCCCTCTTTCCCCAGCGTGAGCGCGATCACGATCACCCCGGCGATTGAAGGGCCAAAGACCAGGAACCCGCTTCCGCCGGTGTACCACGGGAACCAACTGATTAAAACGGTCAAGATTACAAAAACGAGAAATGCGTGCTGTTTTAGCAGAGAATGGATGGCTGGTTTCATTTTTCAGTCCTTTTCGTGATTGGTGTTCGTGAATCATATCGCCCGTGTGCTTCCCGTACCGCTAAGGCCGGAGAGTGATGCCTTTGGTTCTACTCGGCGATCTCCGCGTCTCTTGCCCCTCTCAGAAGCGAGCTTTCCTTGGCTTGCTCAACTTACCATCATTATAGGCCGCCGTGACGGAGCGCAAATGCAAAGTCCCCCTGATTGCGTAACCTGCAACCAGGGGGACTTCATCTCACCGTGCCGCTTTTGGATTACCGGAATTGGAACACGGCCACCAGCGGATCGTGGTCCGAGACCCGCAGCGGGGATTCATCGCCGGGCGTGGGCGGCGGGTAGTCCGCGTCGACGTGCAGTGGCGTGACCCGCACCAGGTGCGTGAACAGCGACGGCGTCACCAGGATGTGATCCAGCGTTTCCGATTCCCCTTGGAAGATGTAAGTGTAGGGCCGTGCGCCCTCCACCGCCTCGTAGACGTGCTTCAAGCCCCCGTCGCGCAGCGCGTCCAGCGGCGGCGAGTCGTAGTAGGAGTTGAGATCGCCCATCACGGCGACGTAGGCATCGGGATGCGCGGCCAGCAGTTGCTTGACCAGCGTGACGTTCCATTCGGCCTGCGCGGTGCGGCGCGGAGCTGTGGCCGCTTCGCCGCCGGCCATTGAGGAGAAGTGGTTCACCAGCGCGTAGACCGTCTGCGGGCCGCTTGATAGTTGCACCGTCACCGTGATCATCAACGGCGGGCGGCTGGTCAACCCCTCCGGCGCGTCGTGCTGACTCACGCCCGCGACGGTGGCCACGTCGCCGCGCACCAGATAGCCCACGTCAATGCCCCGTGGATCGTGCCCTTCGATCAGGTACGCTTGATACCGGTAAGGCTGAAGCACCGTTTGCGCGGCAATATCCTCCAGCGCACCGATGTTTTCTACCTCCTCCAGCCCGATGATCGTGGGCGCACCCATCGCCGCGATGGCGTTGGCGATCTTCTCCAGCTTCAAGGTGTACTGCGCCCGCGTTGGCTTGGGCGGATCGGGCGGATTGGGGTCTTGCGTGTCAAACAAGTTTTCCACGTTAAACGTGGCAATGCTGAACTCGTCCGCCTGCGGCGGCTCCAGCGTGGGGATCGGCTTGTCCACCGGCTTGATCGTCGGCGTGATCAGCGGCTCGATCTTGTAATGCTCGTAAGTGTAGGCCAGCGGCCCCACGAAAGCATCCACCTCATCGCCGCTCTTGAGCGCGTAAGGCAAGCTCGCCGCATCCGAGTACTTATCCACAGCAGAACCATCATCCACGAAGATCAGCATCCCCGTGGGATCGCCGCGCATAACCCGCTCAATGCCCCACTTCTTGAGCACCAACACCGCTTCGCCGTACTTGCTCGTCGGCGCGACGGCCACCGCCGGTTGATCCACTTGCACCATCATCCCTTCCAGCGACTCAAAGTACGTGTTGGCCTCCGCCTCATCTTGGGGCGGATTGAGCGAGACCGGACGCGGCTCCGGCTGATTCTCCCGCACCACCGTCACATCGTCCGCCGAGGCCAGCTCCAGGAGCGTTTGCCCCGCCTGCTCGCGGATTTTGCCTTGCACCGAGACCAGATCGCCCGTTGCCAACTCCAGCTTCATCTGCGGAGCGTGGACAAACAGCCCCTCCGAAGTCGCCGGATCGTTATCCGGCGTGGCCGATTCAATCCAGAACCCCTCGAAGCCGGGGAAGATGCCCGTGACGATCCCTTGCGTGGTCACGTGATGGCGCACGTAAGGCGAGGCCTCGCCCTCGCCCTGAATCGCCCAGATGGGCACGCCCTCGCCCACGAAGGTGCGCCAAGGCGGCGTCGTGACCGCCTCCGGCCATTCCTTCGCCGTCGCCGTGGCCGGTGGCAAGGTGACTTCCGAGGCGTACCCCGGCGTCACCACGAACCGCACTTGTGCTTGGCCGCCGTGCGCTTCCAGCGTGGGGAAGTTCCAACTGAGCGTGCCGGCCTGCAACGTGCCGCCGTCCAATGCTTGCACGTTCAACACCCCCTCCGGCGGCTGCACGGTGATCTGCACCTGCGAAAGCGGCGCGTCCGTGTGATTGGCGGCGGTCAGCGTGTACGTGATCTGGCTGCCGGGCGCGACGCTGTCTTGCGCCCGCACCTCCAACAGCAGCTCCGGCGGATAGATTTCCTCGAAGTCCGCCAGCGTGCGCGGCTTGAGCTGCCATAGCCCGCTGTACAGCTCGCTGATGCCGGTGATGCGGTACAGTTTGCCCACCTCAATATCATCCGGCACGATGCCGGTCTGCTTTTCGATGTTCACGAACACCGTATCCCCTTGCTCGTCCTGCAAGTCAATCTCGTAGCTGTAGCTTGATTCTTCCAGCCGCGTGATCGTCCCTTCCACCGAGGTTAAGCGTCCCAGAATGGACGTGTCGCCGTTGGCCTGCGCTCCGGTGATGGGCAGCGGGACGGGCGGCTGCGCCGTGTCTCCCAGCACGCGCACATCATCCGGGTATGTGCTGGGGATCACTTCGACCGAATCTCGGTAGATGTCCACCTCGCCGGTGACGACGACCTGGCTGCCGATGGTGACGCTCACCACGCCGGCCCCGCCGGGGCAATAGACTTGCACCCCGCCACTTTCATCCTCCAAGTAGAACTTGGTGCCGGTGCTTCCGGCGTAAAAACCGCCCGTGTACATCGTGGCGATCCCTTTCACGGTGACCGTCTTTCCCTTGAGCGTGCGTGCGGTCGCAATCGGGATCGAGCCGCCCTTGGTGGTGAACACGACCGGTTGGGCATACGCCCGCAGCGGCAGATCGGGGGCTGCCACATACGCCCCGCCGACTTGCTCGCTGAGGTACGTCCACGGCGCACGCAGCTCCAGCACCAGCGTGGCCGATTCGCCGTCCTCCAGCGGCGCGACGTTCCAGCGCACGTGGTGATCGGTTTGGGAGACGCCCTCATCAAGCGAGGTGGCTTCCACCAGGAAGGAGGGCGGCACCGGAATCTCGGCCTGCATTGCCGCTTGCGCCTGGCCGCTGTGATTGCTCACCGTGATCGTGTACGGCATCGTTTCCCCCGGCTGCACCGAGGCCACCGTCTCCGCGCGGATCTCCAATCTCTGTGTCGGGAGCGGCGTCAAGGGGCTGCCGCTGTTTTGCGGCTGCGGCGTGGGACGGGCCGCGAAGTCCTGTTGATTGTCGTCCGTATCCGTGGCGTTGCCGGCATCGCCGCCGGGGCGGCGTTCCAGGCTCGCGCCTTGCAAGGCCGCCTCCGCCGGATGACCTTCGTAGTAGCCGTCGGGCGCATCGCCCCAACCGACCGCGTCCACCTGATTGCCGTCCGCATCCCGCAGCACCAAGCCGCCCTTGCGCTCAAAAAGCGGCGTCGTGTACACCGCGTCGCTGAGCAAGCCGACCTCCGTATCCGGGTGCGTGAGCAGGTAATGCCCGTAGCCGGGCACGACGGCCTCGCGCTCCCAGTGATAGACCTGCGCTTCATCTTTAGTGTCCATCATCCGATACGCCAGCGTCCAGCCTTGCAAGTTCACCGGCTCCGTTCCGGCATTGTACAACTCAATGAACTCGTAGGTGTTGTCTCCGGGGACGCCGGTCAGCACCTCGCTGAACACCACCTTGCCCGGCGCAGCCGCCACCGGGGAAGCCGTCGGCGTCGCTGCCGGCGCGGCGGGGGTGGGGGACGGGGTCGCCGTCGGCTTCGTGCAGGCCGCCAGCAATCCCAACAACATCAGCATACCGATTAACCATCGTTTCTTCATCTGTCTCTCCTCCGCTAAGATTGGGGATATAGTAAACCTATTTCCCCAGGATTGAAGCCGCTGTCTGACAACCCTGCCGCTTCCGCTTGGGGATGCGGCGATCTCCGGTACACTTTTCCCATACCGAAAGGAGGGCTTGCTTATGATCACCATTGACGAAGCTCGCAACTTGTATCGCGGTGCGGATGGCGTGCATGATTTTGACCACATCCTGCGCGTGTTGACCTTGGCCGAGCGCATCGCGCGGGCGGAGGGGGCGGATTGGGAGATCGTGCGCTCGGCGACCTTGCTGCACGATTGGGCGCGGGGTTATGCCGATGCGCACGGGCTGGATCACGCCCGCTTGGGGGCCGAGTGGGCCGCCCGTTGGTTGACCGAGCGCGGCTTCGCGCCGCAGCAGGTCGCGGCGATCACGCACGCCATTGCCGCGCATCGTTTCCGCTCCCAGACGCCGCCCCAGACGCTGGAGGCGCAGGTGCTCTTTGATGCGGACAAGTTGGATGCTATCGGCGCGGTGGGCGTGGCCCGCGCGTTTGCCTATGGCGGAGCGCAGGGGCAGCGTCTGTGGGCCGACTCGGAGCAGGTGGATTTATCCCGCTGGGAGGCCGAGGGTGACGACGCGGCGCACACGCCGGTACACGAGTTCGTCGTGAAGCTCTCGCGCATCAAGGATCGGCTGTACACGGCGGAAGGTCGGCGGATCGCGCGGGATCGTCATCAGTTTATGGCCGCGTTCTACCGGCGGATGGCCCTGGAGGTCGCCGGGGAGGCGTGAGCGGCCCGGCTCGTGCCGGAGGGGGCGAGATGGTTGCTTTCTGGGTAGCCTTGGGACTGGCGTTGTTGATC
>WFQZ01000162.1 GCA_015486785.1 Thermoflexales bacterium | reverse complement strand
GAGCGGGGCGGTGGTGGATAGCCCGTGCATCGGAGCGGGCGTGCCGAAGTCGCGGTGGGATGCAGCCAGGTCGTACACGCCGGCGGCGGGGTAGTAGATGGTGAATTGTCCGGTGGCGTCGCTGTCGGCGGAAACGCAGGCCCCGGTGGAATCTACCCGCGCGCCCCAAATTGGCTCGCCACGGTTGTTGATGATCAGGCCGCGCAGGCTGTGGGGCGTGGTCTCCAGGGTGGCGGTGTCGCTCTCGTTGGTGAGCCGCTCTTGATTTCCGGCGGCATCGGTGGCCTGGGAACGGAAGTAGTAGGTGTAGCCGCACGAGGTGGCGGTGTAGGTGTCGGTCTGCGTGCCGGCCGTGATGTTGGTGAGCCAGTTTTGCCATGTTCCGGTGATCCCCCGGCGGACTTGAATAGTGTAGAAGATGATGCCGGAGCCGCCATCCGTGCCGCCCCAGGATACGGGAATGTCACCCGTGCTGGTCAGCGGGCTGCTGGCCTGGGAGGCCGGAGGCTGAGTATCAATTTTGAATGGGCCGAGGTGCAGTGTGTCCGTCGCCACGTTGCCCAGCCGGTCGGCGGTGCGCAGGTGGAAGTACCAATCGGAGCTGTCGGATAACGGCGGGCTGGTCAAGCTGTGGGTGGGGGAGATGACATACGCATTTTGATCCGTGAGGGAGGTATCCGCCGTGGTGTCCCAGGCGTAGTAGTAGCGGGCGACGCCGCTGCTGTCGTCGGCGGCCCCGGACCAAGTCACTTGGATGGTGTTGTCGTTGGTCCAATAGTTCTCCGGCGGTGTGGCCTGGAGTGAGGTGGGGTTCGTGGGCGGGGTTTCATCCAGCGGCACAAGGCCGGTGCGATTCCCGTCGTGGTGGAACATCGGCCAGGGCTGCTTGGCCGATGCGGAGGCTACTTCATCCCAGATGTACACCGCCGCTTGCGTGGTACTGCCATCGGTGCCGGAGCCGGTGCCGATGGTTTCCAACAAGCCGTCGTTATCCACGTCCGCCACGACCGGCGAAGCCAGCATGCCGATGGTGTAATCGTTCTGGATGCGGGAGTAGTCGGTGCTCTTCGTGCCGTCGTGGTTGACAACCGAGACGCCGTTGGAGTTAGCCATCGTGAGCAGGATTTCCAGATGGTTATCGCCGTCAATGTCGGCTACGATGGGCGGGAAGGGCAATCGCTGTGGGTCGTGCCCCCACGGATTTACGTCCAGCGGCTGCATCGGGAATCCGCTCACGTTGCTGCCGTCGCCGTGCCAGGCATAGAGGTTGTGACAGTTGGATGCCTCTTCCGCACCGCAGCCGATGATGACATCCAGTGAGCCGTCTTCGTCTAGGTCGGCCAAGGCGGGGGAACTGCCCATGTTCGCGCCTGTGGGACGCGGCCAGCCGGGCACGGCGGTGCCATCGGCATTCCAGGCGTAGACGTAGTATCCACCGGTATCGCCCCGGTTGATGCCGTCGCGGCCTGTGCCCACGATGACTTCCAATTCTCCGTCGTTATCTATGTCGCCCAACGCGGGAGATGAATCCACCCAGTCTCCGGCGTATTGCGGCCAGCCGGGGACGATGGTGCTGTCGCCGTTCAAGGCCCAAACGGCGGCTTTGGTGTAGTCGGCGTCGGTGCCTTCGCCCGCCCATTGCGGGCTGTTGCCGCCCACGATAATTTCCGGCAGGCCGTCTCCGTCAATGTCCCCCAGAGCGGGGGAGGAAAGTCCCCCGCGCAGGATGGGATCGCCGGCGTCGCGGGAGAAGGGCCAGCCGGGCACCACAGTGCCATCGTGTTGATAGGCGTGGATGCGTCGGTCTTCCCCTTCAAAGACGATCTCAAGATCGCCATCGCCGTCCAGGTCGCCCACCGCCGGAGAGGGATAAATCCCGTCCCAGTATCCGTCCGGGTTACTGGCTCCAGACCCGCCGCCCACGATGTCCAGCTTGGGTTGCGGCCAGTCTCCGTCAATGGTGAAGTTCCAGGGACTATCGCTCTGGTATTGATAAACCAGCAGCCCGCCATTGAATTCGTCCGCCGGCAAGCCGCCGGTCGTCACCACAATCTCCAGGTTGCTGTCGCTATCCAAGTTCGCAATGATGGGCGCGGATTCGATTTTGTTGCTGCTCTTGGGATGAGGCGGCGAGGCAGCGTTAATGTCCAGGGCCGTCTGGCGGGACCAGACACTGCTCCAGGTTGAAGTCGCGCTGTTATAGGCGAGCACGTGCAACGTGCCGTCGGATGTGCCGACGACGATTTCTAGGTAGCCATCGCCGTTAAAATCGGCCACTGCCGCCGAGGCATGCAGGATCGGCGCACCGCTAAGCAGGATTTGGGTGGCGTTCACGGCGGGAGAAGCCGAGGCGGAGTGAGTTTGCCCGCCGAGGATCAGCAGCCCGTACAACGCGGGGACTAGCAATCCAATGACAAGGTACTTGTAGAATTTCATCTCACCCTCCTTTGTGGTGACTAACTGAGTGCCTTAACGGCTTCGTGTAATGCGGTCTCGGTGAACCGAGCGGATAGTTGTTGGATGCGGTCTTGCTGTCCCCGAAGGATTTTGCGACGCAGCGCGTCGTCACTGACCACCAAGGACACCATCTCGGCGATGGCGGCGTAGTTCTTGGCCGTGATCAATACGCCTGCGCCGTTCAGCGTATCGGGGATGGCGGCGGCTTTGTACGAAATCACGGGCAAATCAAAGTGCATCGCTTCAATCAAGGGGATGCCGAAACCTTCGTGTTCGCTCATAGAGACGAAGACGGAGGCCGCGCGATAGTATCCGGCCAACGCCTCGAAGCTCACCGCGCCGGGCAAGTAGATGTGCTCCGCAGCGCGGGCGGCCAGGGTTTGCAGCTCAAAACGGTAGGCCGGCAATCCGCCGTCCGATCCGACCAAGAAGAGCCGCGAGCGAGCGTTGATGACCCGGTGATAGTAGGCGAACGCGCGTATGATGTCGTCCTGCCGTTTGTTGGGGGCCAGCCGCCCGACGAACAGCCAGTTCACCCAACCATCGGCATAGCGGGCGACGATCTGTTGCGCCTCGTCGCTCTGCGCCACGGCTAAGAGCTGCCCGGCAGTCGAGATGTGCGGGGGAACGACGCGCACTTGAGCAAATCCCGCCGCCAGCAGTTCTTGGCGGTTAAACTCGGAAACAGCCCAGGCCAGCGGCAGGTGCTTGAATCGCGCGACATCTCGTTTGCCACGCGCCAGTTTCTCGGCGAAGAGCGCGTCATACGGGCGGAAGAACTCCGGCGGCGTGACGTTGTGATAGTACAGAATCACCCGGTCCGGCCGGCGGAGCACAAAGTCGCTCAGCGGGGTGTAGGTGGAATAGTGGTAGATCAAAACGTTATCCGGACTACTGGGATATTGATCGTGCGGCAGGCCCGGATCGGCTAACCGTTGATCTCGCAGGGGGGCGTAGACTTGCGAATCGTAGCCCCATTGGCGAAACAGCTCGCGCATGCGGGCCATTTGATTCCCGATGGCGTCGCCATAGGCAAACACGGGCGCAATTTGATGAATCGTATGCACGGTTGACATTTCAGGCCATCCACACAGTCACAGCATCACGAAAACGATTTAACACCGCTTCGCGGTTATAGAAGGTACGCACATATTTCCGTCCCAATTCGCCCATCCTCCTGCGTTCTTTTTCGTGGGTGAGAAGCCAATTCAGGGTGGCTTCAAATTCATCGTAGCCGACGTAGTACAAGCCGCCGTTGCTGCGCTGCACGTGCGTGCGGGTGACTTCACAATTGCCGTGAACCAAGACCGGCCTACCGGCTAACCAGGATTCCATGATCACGATGGAGAAACTTTCCAGCAAGGACGGCTGCACTAAGATAGTGGCGGCGGCGTAAACGTCCAGCTTGTCTTTCTCGCTCTGGAATCCGATGGGCACAATATCGGGGTGGCGCGGGAACGATGCTTCCCCTTTTCCCATCAGCACCAGCTTGAGCGGGCCGGGATGCCGTTTCTTGTACCGCGTGAAGTAGGTGATCAGTTCAAACACGTTTTTGGTGGCGTCAAACCGCCCGGCGTAGAGCAAAAACGGCTCTTTGATGTTATATCGCTGCCGGAAACGTGCGGGGTCCGACGTGAAGTCGTCAATCGCGCCGCCCACGATGTAGGGGCGCGGGGTCGGAAGCCCCAGTTGCTCACGGGCCAAGCGTAATTCGGCCTCGCTGTTGAATAATGTGCCTCGGCTGGCGGCTAACATCAAGCGCGTTTGTGCAAAGTAGGCGAACGGCTCATCGTGCAAGCACGGCCAAATGATCGTGCGCGTCGGGTAGATGCCGGCGCCATAGTGAACGATGCCGTACAGGTAGGGCGTGAACAGCAGCAGGTCGAAGTCACTGCCGTAACGGGCGATGTGGGCGTAGAGTTGGGGGCTGTGCACATTGTTGGCGAGCCATTCCTCTTCGTCTTCCACGGTGGTGGGCGCGTGCTGGATGAATTTAGCGGTCAGGTAGTGGAAACGCGCCACATCACGGGTGCTTGAATCTATAGGGAAACGGCGCACCTGCACACCGCCGATGGTGTGAGTCCCCGGAGGATACACATTTTCTCCGGTGCCCAGGTTATCGGTACAGGTGGTCCAGACTTCTATTTCCTCTCCTGCCGTGGTAAGCTGCTCCGCTAACAGCCGTGCGAAGGTTTCCGCACCGCCGACGATCTTGGGGCCGTATCGGGGGACTATGATCGCCAGTTTCATCCGCGCGGAGACCCCGCCGATGTTTTAAGTTGCGCGAGTTCCTCGCGCAGTGCGGCAACTTCTTTCCGCAGGTCGGCGACATCTTGCGGATAAGGCTCCCGCTCCAAGCCCAAGGCGAGGTGCATCAGCACATTCACGATCTGGCGGTTGTGGTGGTTCTGCTGGGCGGCCAGTTGATTCACGTAGTAGACCACCAGTTGATGCGCGGCCTGGCGGATGCGTTGCAGCAAGGGCGAAAGGATGGGAATCTGCCGCTGCGGCTTGACCAACGATACCATCACGCCCATTTGCGAGGCGGAGGCGTTGACCTGACGCATCTCGCGGTACAGGTCTTCGCCGAAGCGTTGGGGATGTGTGCCGTTGACCAGCGATTCAAAATCTATCCCTTGGGCTTGCGCTTGAATCCGCCGGGCGCGGATGTGTTCACGGATGCGGCGCATAATCTCTTCGGCGTCAATCTCCGGGTCTTTGATCTCAATGATTTGTTCTTCAACAGATGTCATAACTTTCCCCTTATCTCGCTACCGAGCGGTGCGATGCGCGTGCCGGATTATCTCCAGCCGCGAGATGATCTTTTGTGCCATCGCTTCATGCCCATACCAGGCTTCGATGTCCGCCGCCGCCCGTTGACCTTTGGCCTGCGCTTCGTCGTAGTGCGCAAAGACGTGTCGCATCAGCCGGGCGGCGTGATCCGGGTCGGGATCGGCCCAGACGTTCCCCTTTTGGTAGGGCCCGTAGTCTTCCTCCAACCGAACCAGCCGATAGGCCACCGGATAACTGTTCGCCACGGTCATAAAGTCGGTGTTGCCGCCGTAGTCGGTGGCGATCACCGGTTTGCCCATGCTCATCGCCTCCGCCAGGGTCATGCCGAAGCCCTCGGAGCGGTGCAGGGAGACGTAGGCATCGCAGGCGGCAAACAATCCGTCCAGCTCCGGGCGATCCAAGTAGCGGTCAATCAACGTGCCGTTCACCGAGGCGACCGCTTCCCGCAAGCGGGCCGCATGTTCCGGGAACTTGGCCAACTGCGTTACCTTGATGACTAACTGCGTCTCCTTGAAATCCGGGCCGAAGGCGCGGCGGTAAGCGTCGATCACGGCGTAAGGGTTTTTCCGCTCAATGAAGCTGAGCATGTCAAAGGCGAACAGGAAGATGAAGCGATCTTCCGGCAGCCCCAGCGCAGCGCGGGTGACTTCGCCGGGGGGACGCCGATCCATTTCCACCCCCATGATGACGACCGGGATGGGTGAGACGTGGGCTAGCGTGTTCTGCACGAAGCGGCTGCCCACCCAAACCTCATCCAGGTAAGCGAAGCGATCCCGCCATTCCTCCGGGAGGCGATCCAACTCCCAAGCCCAGTAGCTGATGTTGTACTTACCGGCGAAGAAATCCGCGCCCAGTTCGTTGTAGACCGTTTCCATCTGGTCGGCGTTCACGTAGAACAGGTTGATGTCATACGGATGGCCTTGGGGCAGATGAAGCACGGATTTATCATTCTGGCGGGCATGGGTGCTCTTGACCATCGTCCAGGCCAACGGGAAATCGTGGCGGTGAAGGGCGCGGATGGTCGCACGTGCGCTCTCGCCGACGCCGGTTTCGTCCGCCAAGTAGCCGATGACGTTGATCCCCGTTTGGGCCGGCGGCTTTTGGAGCTGCAACGCCTGCTCCGGGATGGGCTGCGGGGTGATGGGGCGTTCCGGCGCGTGCGGCACAAACGCGCGGCGAATGCGATCCACGCGCTGCGTCCCTAGAACTTGCTCGATGCGCTGGCCTATGCCCAGGTTGAAAAGTGTCCGCGTGAAGGTTTGATAGGCGCGTGTTTTCAACCCGATGTGCTTTTCCAGGGAGCGGGCCATTTCGCGCACAAAGTACGGGTCAAATTGGAAGGTCTCTGTCACCGACGTGACGTACCAGCGGGCGTAGGCCACCCGATCTTGCCCCAGGACATCCGGGAATCGCTGTTGCAATCCCGTCTGCTGCTGATGGACGGCCAATGCCAGGCGGGTGATGAGCGGCTTGCGATCATCCACCGGCTCATTCAGCCAGGTCAACAACTGCGACAAAAAGGTCTCGCCGCCATCGCCCGCAAAGGGCGACCAGTCGGGATCGGCCAACTCGTGCTCGCGCCAGATGTGCCGCGCCGCTTCGGGGATGACGACATCGCCCGCCATCAATTTGGTGTACACGTTAGGCCATTTTCTGATCTCGTCGTAGCCGTTGGCGAGCAGCCGCTCTCGGTACGCGGCGAACAACGGCCTCAAGTGGGGCAGATCGTCAAAGCTATAGCGATTCTGGTACTTCGAGAGCACCTCAGGCGCGTGCGGGGCATAACCGCTGAAGTGAAAGAACTTCAGCGGTTGGCCGTTGACCAGCCAGCCATCATCTTGAAAGCTCACCTGGCGATGATAAAGATTCCAATACGCCACGTTGCAGCCAGGGTCTTGGTGAATCCAGACATCGGGGAAGCGGCCCGGCACCAGGTCTATCCATCGCTGATCCACGAAAAAACCACGGTTATGGTCAATCACGCAATAGCGGGTCAGCTTCTCGGCCCACCAATCCAAGAACTCCGCCACTTGAGGGCGGCGAGATAGGCCGATGAAGCCCAAGTTGTAGGTGCCGGAGCGCAGGATGGCCAACTCATTGGGATTGTGCTCATCGTCCAGCGGGCCGGTCAAGTGCGGGGTCAACACTATCGCGTAGTCCTGGAGCTTGTCCCAAATATCCTGCACCGGTCGGTAGAAGTAGATGTCGGGATCAAAGTAGCACAGAGCTTCCGGCTGATAGGTCTTGAAAAGGTATTGTAAAAAGAACGGTTTGACGGCAGTGCTCAACTCTAACAAGTTGTAACGGAAGATCATCGCTTCAAATTGCGGGATGCCGATGTCTTCCACCAACACGGTGGTGAACGATTCGGCCTCCGGATCAAAGTACCCATCAGGCCGATCCACCAACAACACGAAGACCCGGCCCTCTGGATGATGCTCCAAGAAAGACTCGGTCAGACTTCGCGCCTGCGCCAGATAGTTTTTCGCTACAATGGTGCAAATCACGGGATTATTCATTTAACTTCAGCTTCTCCTCCAATTCCATAACGCGCATTTGTAAATCGAGCAGTTTGGCCAATAGAAAGTTTAGCTCCCGCACGTGCTGCGCACTCTCTTGCTGCGTCCGCCGGACATCGTCGGCCATCTGACGCAGCAAGTGCAAAAGCTCCACCTGAGTCGCGGCGATTCCATGATCGTGAGTCTTCACCTCTTCCGAAAATTGGACCAAGAATTGTACCGCCGCCGCGTTGAACTTCCGTTGTTGGCTCAGCAGTGATTGCACGTACTGGCGAGTGGCGATACTGAGCCACGCTTCTCGGAACGCCGCGATCCCCGGTCCCAACACCGGGACCTCCGATTGCAGAGGTTGCGGCTTGATTTGCCAGAGCTGGTGCAAAGCGGCCAACGGCGATTCGTCCTCCGCGTCTGCCGGCGGCTGACGCAAGAGCTGCGTGCCCACCGCATGGGATTCGGCATCATCCAATGCCTCGTGAACCGAGTACAAAGGCTGTTCCTTGGCGCACAGTCCGCGCAGCGTCATCACGATGTGAAAAAGTTCCTGCCATAGTTCGTGAGACTCCGTCGCCGAGTCCACCTCCGAGAGCCGAAATTGGACAATGTCCGGCAGCGAGTTCAGGATTCTCACCCACGCTTGACGCAGAGCCTCCAGCTCCATCCCCGGTGACAGGTTCTGTATCCCCACCGACTCAGCCGGCAGGAACGAGGTGTGTAAATCGTCCAGCGGCCAATGCTTCAGCAGAAAGCGCAGGCGGCCATGGTTGAAGTTGGCCTGATGCTCGTAGCTATCCGGGGCCGCCGAAGTAGATTCGTAGTGAATCGCCACCGCCGCCGGGCAGTAGACCACCCGCAGGCCCGCGCCTCGCGCCCGATAGCACCAGTCTGTATCCTCGTAGTAAGCGGGGAAGAAGCCCTCGTCCAGCGGGCCGATGCGCTGCCACGTGGCACGGGTTAATGCCATCGCCGCGCCGGTGACGTAATCCACATCCCGCAATTGATCATACTGCCCGCGATCCGGCTCGTGCCGCCCGATGTGCTCAGCTGCGCCACGCGCATTCACGATACGTCCGCCGGCGTGCTGGATTGTGCCGTCGGGATACAGCAACTTGCATCCGGCGATCCCAATCGTAGGGTCTTCCAGCGTCGCCGCCAGGGCGGATAACCAACCCGGCTGCACCTTGGTATCCTGGTTCAGCAGCACGAAAATATCCCCTTCGGCGGCCTGCAACCCCACATTGTTCCCGCCGGAGAACCCCAGGTTGCGGTCGTTGCGGATCAGCCGCACTTGAGGATAGTGCGCCGCGACAAAGTCCGCCGATCCGTCGGCGGATTGATTGTCCACCACGATGACTTCAAAATCCGCGTACTCTTGGGCCAACACAGCATCCAAGCAATCGCCCAGGTAATCCATCCCGTTCCATGCCAGCACGATCACCGAAGCCTTTTTCATCGTGGTCTACCCCCTTTCCGTGCGTTACGCCACCATTTCATCAGGCGGATAAACCGCCCGCTCTCGTATCCGGCCACCAGTTCCCGCAGCCGAGCGATCTCCTCGGTCTGTTGCGCGAGGCGTTGTTGAATGTCCGCGCGATCCGCCGTGTCCCGGTCTCCGGCGTGATGGGGCGCGGCGCAGAAGCGGATCAATGCCTTGGCGGACTTCTCCCAGGTTAGCCGCGTGCGGGCCTCGGCGAAGCGGTGCGTCCATTGCTCCACCGGTCGCTCCAGCCCGGCGAGAATGGCCGCCGCGATCTGCTCCACTGCCTCATAATCCACCACCGTGCCCAGGCCGAAGCGGGCAACAAGCTCGCCGGTGGCATCGCCCCCGGTGACCACCATCGGCAATCCCGCCCAAACGTAATCCAGGATGCGACTGCGGAAGGCCATCCGGGTCTCTATCGTGTCAAAGTGCAGCGAAAGCCCGATGTCCGCCTCCAGCAAGTAGTTGGGCCACTCCTCGTAGGGCACCCAGCCGCCGAAGAACACCTGCCGCCCCGACAGCCCCAGTTGCTCCGCCAGAGATCTCGCTTGGCGCACCATCGGGAACTCCGGCACGGCGGGATTGGGGTGCCGCGTCCCCGGAAAAACCAGGCGCACGTCATCGCGCACCTCGCGCACCCGCGCCATCGCGCGGATAGCCGAGAGCGGATCGAGCCATTGCCACAGCCCGCCGCCCCACAAGATCACCTTATCCGCCGCGCCGATGCCCGGCCAGATGCCCTTGAGCACCCGATGGGTATGCCTCGGCGGGACGGACGGCAGCCCGAACGGCACCACATCCACCAAGCGGCGCAAAGACGGATCGTCATTGTACGTGGCCGCGTTGATGCGCCCGGAAGCCTCCAACAACCCCAGCCACCAATCCCGCTGCCGCTCGCTGGCGCAGATGAAGAAATCCCCGGCCCGGCACTGCTGGAGCAAAACCCGCTCCCGCTCTCGGTGCCGCTCGGCTTGATGGGGCGTACCGGCAAACATCGCCAGCGTCTCAAACGTGTGCGGATCGTACCCGTCGACAATCAGCGGGATGTCCGTCTGTGCCAGTTGCGGAAACCAAACCAGCACGTCACCGCATAACAAGATGGCCTTGGCCCGATCCACCGCCGGCGATAGCGATGCCCAATCCCCCGGCCGATACGTCCACAAGACGACGCCGTCCAAGCGCGCATCTGCCGCCGTGGGCATGGCCAGAATCACCGGGAAATGTCGCGCCAACACCCGCGCCAGCTCCCGATAGCGAATCCCCGGCCCGGCCATGTGCGGCCCAATGATGTCATGGCTAATAACGAGAATGGAATTTGAGTTCATAGTGGCTAGATTTTAGCATAGAATGACCGGACGGGCGGGGTCAACCGACCCAGTCGGTGGATGTGATAGGGCGAAAAATTTTTCGCCCTTGCCCCCATCACCTCGCCGTGAAATTCCGATCTTCGGCCCAATTCGCGGGATTGTTGATGATATAGGCGCGAATCCGCCGCCAATCGCTCTCGTTACGGATGATGTGGTCGTAATAATTGCGTTGCCATACGGGCACGCCGGGTGTGCCACGGTGTCGGTTGATGCGTTTGGTCACAATGGATTTGAATTGTCCAATGATTGCCCCAATCGACCCCGG
>WFQZ01000161.1 GCA_015486785.1 Thermoflexales bacterium | reverse complement strand
GCGTTGATCTTCCGTGATGGCAAGATGTACCAAGCGTTCTGGCATCGGGACGATCCCACCCACATGCTCACCTTTGATAACGGCAGCGGCGTTCCCGTGCCGCTCAAGCCCGGCCATACCTGGTTCCAGCTCGTCCCGCTGGAGACCACCTCTGAGGAGTTCCAGGACGCGATGTGGCGCTTCACCCCCTGAGCCGGGGGCTTATTCTCACTCAGTGTAAAGGAAGATCGCAGGGAACGAGCCGCCGCTCGTTCCCTGTTTCTGTTTCTATGATAGGATCACTCGTCGGAGGTGGCTATGAAACAGAAAGTAAGTGCGTTGTTGGCTTTGATTCTCTTGCTGAGCGGCTGTACCGGGGCTTCTTCCGCGCCGGAAACTCTGCGCCTCGCCGTCCTGCCGATCCTGGATGTGTTGCCGCTGTACGTGGCGCAGTCGGAGGGATACTTCGCGCAGCAAGGCGTGACTGTGGAACTGGTGCCGGTGGCCTCGGCGGCGGAGCGCGATCAACTGCTGCAAGCCGGTCAAGTGGACGGCGTGATTACCGATCTGGTAGCCCTCGCGCTCTACAATCGCCAACACCTGGATGTGGTCGGAGTGCGCACGGCGATGCGTCCCACGGCGCAATTCGCGCAATTCCGCGTGTTGGCCGCCCCGCAATCGGCCATCCACACGGCGGCGGAGCTGGCCGATGTGCCGGTGGCCGTCTCTGAAGGCACGATCATTGAGTACGTGACCGAGCAACTGCTGCGCCTGGAGGGCGTCCCGCCGGAACACGTCGCCAAAATCGCCGTGCCCAAAATCCCCGACCGGATGGCCTTGCTCGCCTCCGGAGGTGTGCAAGCGGCCACTTTGCCGGAGCCGTTGGCCTCGCTGGCGATGCAGAAAGGGGGGCGGGTGCTCGTGGACGATTCCCGCCATCCGGAGGTGAGTTGCAGCGTGTTCGCCTTCCGCCAGGCGACTTTAACCGCGCATCCGCAGGCCGTGCGGAAGCTGTTGCTGGCCGTGGAGCAAGCGGTGCAAGCCATCAACGCGGACAAAAGCCGCTGGGATGATCTGCTGGTGGAAAAGAAACTCCTGCCCCCTACGCTGCAAGGCTCGTTTACCCTGCCCGATTATCCGACGGCCGGCCTGCCCACGCCGGAGCAGTACGCTGCCGTGGGACAGTGGCTGCAATCCACCGGGCGGCTGACTGCCGCGCCCGATCCTGCCGCGCTGTGCGCCGATTGGCTGCCCGCTGAAAAATGATCGTCCTGCGGGAGGTGCGCTTTGCCTACGAGACGCCGGTTTTCGAGTTCTTCTCGTGGCAGGCGGCGACCGGAGAGGTGTGGACGGTGCTCGGCCCTTCGGGATGCGGCAAGAGCACGCTCCTGCTGCTGCTGGCCGGATTGCGTCTCCCGCAGTCCGGCGAGGTGCGCATCGCCGGGCAAGTGGTGACCCGCCCGCGTCCGCGCACAGGGCTGGTGTTGCAGGAATACGGGCTTTTGCCCTGGGCCACCGTGCGCGAAAACGTGGCCTTGGGTTTGCGCATCCGCCGCTTCTACGGGCCGGATGGCCGCCATGCGCCCCGTGAATTTTCCCTTGAGCCGCAAGCCGTGGCGGAGCGGGTGGACTATTGGCTGGCGCGGCTGGGCATCGCTCCCCTGGCCGAGGTTTACCCGCAGCAGATCTCCGGCGGCCAGCGGCAACGCACGGCCATCGCGCGGACGTTGGCCCTAGAGCCGGACGTGCTCTTGCTTGATGAGCCGTTTTCCGCCCTGGACGCGCCCACCCGCGAGAGTTTGCAATTGCTCACGCTTGACCTGTGCGCCGAGACAGCCGTCACCGTGGTGCTGGTGACACACTCTATTGAGGAGGCCGCGTTTATGGGGCAGAAGATCATGGTCTTGACCGATCCGCCCAACCGGCGGCCTGTGCTCCTGGAAAACGCGCACACGCCTGATGCTGCTTATCGCCGCTCGCCGGAGTATCTGGCGATGTGCCGCCGACTGCGAGAGGCTTTGCAGTGAGCGACGCGGCATCGCGGCGGTTCAACGCCCGCTCCCTGGCCTGGAGCGCGTTGGCCCTGCTGGGCGGATGGGCCGCCTTGGCAATCCTGGTGCATCGTCCCATCCTGCCGTCCCCGTGGACGGTGCTGGCGGTGTTGTGGCGGGAGCTGCCCGGCGAGTTGGGACGCCACTTCCTGGTGAGCTTCTATCGGGTGGTGGCGAGCATCGCTCTGGCGACCGTGCTGGCTGCTCCGCTGGGTTTGATCCTGGGGCAAAGTTCCCGCCTGGATCGGCTGGCCGCGCCTTTCATCTACCTGCTCTATCCGATCCCCAAAGTGGTGTTAGTGCCCATCGTGCTCCTGTTCCTGGGGGTGGGGGAGCTGCCCAAGATCGTGATCATCACGATGATCCTTTTCTTTCAAATCCTGGTGCTGGTGCGCGACGCTGCCGCCGGTATCCGCCCGGAGTTGCTGCTCAGCGTGCGCAGTTTGGGGGCCGGACGGCGGGCGTTGTGGCGATTCGTCTATCTGCCGGCCACGTTCCCGGCGATCTTGACGGCGGTACGGCAATCCATCGGCACGGCGGTGGCCGTGCTCTACATCGCGGAGCTTTTCGCCACGCGCTACGGTCTGGGATACTACATCTACGTGCAGGGGAACACGCTCTTTGATTACCCTCGGATGTATGCGGGCATCGTGGCGATGAGCCTTTTGGGGCTGGGGCTGTACTTCAGCGTGGATGCGGCGGAGCGTCACGTCTGCCGTTGGCGCTCCGCCGATTAGGTGGGGATTCTACCCTTCGATCTCTTGGATTGCTTCCTCCGGTGTCGCGCCGCCGTAAATGACGCGCATAATGCCGGGCAAGTAGCGATCCATCATGCGCACGTTGGGGTACACCAGATTCTTGAACATGGTCGTGGTCAATTCTCCGCCTTCCACGTCGATGCTGGTCTTGTAGCGCACCTCGCCATCCGAAAAGTCCATCTCGAAGTTACCGATGACCATCCCGTAATTTGCCCTGGTGATAAACTCGGCTATCGCCTGGCGTTTGTCCTCCGGGACTTTGGTCTCCATGATTGAGTAGAAAATGAATTGCTCCTGCTCGTCTCTGGCCCGCGCGTAACAAGCCCAACTGCCGTTGTCGCCGGAAAATCCCATTTGCAGGATCGGTTTCCCTTCTAGCTGACGGAAATTCCAATCGTCATCCTTGAAAAACTGCACCATCGCGTCAAATACACTGCCGATCATTGTTTAAGCTCCTTTCTGAACTGAAGTAAATGGTTCTCGTCAAACAACCCTACTATAGGTGAAAAAGCCGCTCTTGCCAAGTCCTTAGCTCTTCGTGTAAAACTTTCGCGTGGCCAGGATAAGCTCCTCCGGCATGAGCCGCAGCTCCCACGAGAGCGACACGCCATCCGCGCCCTCCGTACAAAGTGCTTCCAGGTCGGCTCGCACTTGTGCGGGTGAAAGACGTGTTACCCCCGCAACTTGCACCAATTCAATCCCGGCCAGCAGTTCACTCAGTCCTATCTCGCGGCCCAAGCGGATCTCCGCCCGCAATGCCTCCGGCGGCAGTCCCGCTGTGGCGTCCAGCTTGCCGAGTGCGGAGCATGCGTTGGGGAGGTGCGCCTTGAAGTAGGCCGCGTGTTCTGGGTGCGTGGCAATGAATGCTCCCAGCCGCTGCAACTCAAATGGCAGCCCCGCCGGCGCCCACGTGTGACCGTAGACCATCACCTTGATCCAGTCCGCCACCGCGCCCAACGTCTTCAACAATTGTCCCACCAGCGAAGCCAGGGAAGGCGCGAAACAATCCAGCCCCACCTGCATGCTTGCGGAGCGAATCATCTCGGCGGCCCGCGTCACAAGTTGCGTGATCGGTGCCGGCTCCGGCAGACGCCCGTAGGCATAGGCCCACTCGGCGGGATAGCGGATGCGATCCAGGAAGATGCCATCGTAGAAACCGCTGCGTATGAC
>WFQZ01000160.1 GCA_015486785.1 Thermoflexales bacterium | reverse complement strand
TCATCCAGCAGCGGAACTACGTGGATAATGTTGACAGCCTGTACATCACCGGCTTGATCCAGAACAACACCGATCAAACGGTGGATGCGCTTGAGCTTTCCCTCGCGATCTCCGATTCCAACGGCAGCTTGGTTTACACCGACACGCAGTACGCGCTGATGGATGCCCTGTTGCCCGGCGAGATCACCCCGTTTGCCTTCAACGTCTACGATGATTTGAGTGATGTGGGCGATGTCCTCGTCACGATCAGCGATTACGACGTGGAGTCCGTGGATCGCGTCAAGGTGGACATCAAAGGCTCAAAGATGTTCTTCGATTCTAGCGGGGATGTCTACATCACCGGCATAGCGGTCAACAACAACGATAAGCCCGTTGACCTGAACGAGATCGCCGCCGCCGTGTTTGATGCCGATGGAAACATCCTCATCGCCAACACGCCCTCCGCCGACGTAAGCTACCTTGATCCCGGCGAATCGGGGCCGTTCATCGTTTACCTCTCCGGCCCGGCTGATGGCACGGATGTGATCAAGGATTACAAGCTCTACGTTGATGCGGTGGTGGGCAGCGAAGACAGCTACGATATTGAGTTCGTAGGCGACGAGACGGTCTACCGCGATACTTACGACAGCTTCCATTTGGTGGGCGAAGTGGCGAATCACAGCAACAAGAACCTCAACATCCGCCTGGTGGCCGCGTTCTACGATGCCGATGACAACGTTCTTGACGTGGATTCGTTGGACTTGCCCATCTCCTCGCTTGCGCCGGAGGAAAAATGCCCTTACGACTTCAACTTCTGGAATCTGGTGAACTATGATGAGGACATTGCCCAGCAGATTGATCATTACACGGTGCAATGGGATCCGGGCTGGACGTGGACCGCTTCCACGCAGGTGAAGTTGAGCACCACCGAGGAGGCCAGCTTTGATAGTGGCACTGCTACCTTCAGCGGGCAGATCGTCAACGATTCGGACTACGATTTGAGCAGCGCGGAAGTAGTGGTCCTGCTCCGCGATAAGACCGGCGGAAACGTCGTCGCCACAGGAGATGCGTTCTCCCTTGACGAAATTCCGGCTGGCGGCAGTGCGGATTACTCGGTGGAAATTGAATTGCCCACCGACTTTAACAAAGACTCGGTGACCTACGAAGTCATCGCCCGTGGCTCGCCGCAATAGGCCGGCGACGGCGAGTCTGTTTCCCCAACGCGGCGGATCATTCCGCCGCGTTTTTTAATCCCTTGCAGGGACGGGGAATTTCCTTCAAGGGAAGCAGAGCTTCCCTTTTGGCGAGCCGGGGGCTTCCCCAGGCGGATTCCTGTTTTGGAGCATCTTCCAACGATTCAATGATATTCTTCAGTATAGCCATTCCCTCATCTCCGATATAGTTAAGGTATGGGGTGGCTCGCGACGGGCGAGACCACAAATTCACTTTTAAGAGGAGGAGTACGATGTCTGTAGCGGAGTTTAACGTAGATGCTTTACTTCCACCGGCAATGGCTGCCAAGATGGAAAGCGTAGGGGTGAAAAAAGCCACTATGCCTGTGTTGGCATTGTTTGCCCTGGGGATTCTGGCCGGATCGTTCATTGGGCTGGGGGCGATTTTCGCCACCACCATCGCGGCTGGCGGGAGTGCCCTGCCCTTCGGGGTCAAACAATTATTGGTGGGGCTGGTATTCTGCCTCGGCCTGATCCTAGTGGTCGTCGGCGGGGCGGAACTGTTCACCGGTAACAATCTCATCGTGATGGCCTGGGCTGATGGCAAGATCACCACCGGGCAACTGCTCTACAACTGGGTCGTGGTGTACCTGGGGAACTTCGTCGGCTCGGTGGCGACGGCGGCGATGTTGTTCCTTTCCACGCAGTATATGAAGGGCGGCGGGCAAGTTGGGGCTACCGCGTTGGCCATCGCTAACGGCAAATGCGGGCTGGATTTTGTCTCCGCGCTGTTCCTGGGCGTGTTGTGCAACGCGCTGGTGTGTCTGGCCGTCTGGCTGACGCTTTCAGCTCGCACCACCACCGACAAGATTCTGGCCATCATTTTCCCCATCACCGGATTTGTCGCCGCCGGATTTGAGCACTGTGTGGCGAACATGTACTTCATCTCCGTGGGGCTGTTCATCAAGGCCGGTGCGCCGGCGGCCTTCTGGGAGAAGATCGGCAAAACCGCAGCGGATTACGCCAATCTCACGTGGGGCAATTTCTTCGCCAAAAACCTCCTGCCGGTGACGCTGGGCAACATCCTCGGCGGCGGCGTGCTGGTTGCGCTGGTCTATTGGTTCATCTACCTGCGCGAAAAGTAAGCCTTTTGGGTCAACCTCAAGAGCGTCCTTCACAGGACGCTCTTTTTAGTTACGTTGTAACTGCTCCGCCCCCCCCACCTCGTAGGTGCGTCGCACCTGTGTGCCCTGTCTTCCCTGACCTTGAGCCGGTTTCATCCGGCTTGACCCGTTTCCGCCTGGGAGTTCACGCCTGGGCGACGCTCGGCAAATTCCCAACCCCGCGCGAATTTGGAAAGCGGCATCGGGGTGATCTCATAATCGGCCTGGAGCGAGGCCACGATTTCCGCCAGATCGGCGGCGGAGCCTTCCTTCAGCTCGACTTCCAACTCGCAGTAGTGCCAAGCCCGCGCCCCGTTGTGGACGCTCACGCGATCCAAACTCAACTCGGCGATGTCCCGCCCCCCGCGCCGCATCATTCGCACGTACCGTTGCTGCTCCTGCTGGAACAAGGGCAGCAAGAGCGGCTCTGACCCCAGCAACTGCCGCAACTGCTCCCACAAGGCCGGATCGGGCCATTGCTGCGGAGGCCGCCAGCTCGTCATCCGCGTCTCCACTTCCGACCGCCGATGCACGGCCCCCGTCACCGAGCCGCGCCCCTTGAGCGTGAGCACGATCCCGCCCTCGGCCACCTGCCGATAGCGGAACACATAACCGGCGGCCTGCAATCGCCGGCCCGGCGTATCCAGAAAAGTGTCCCGAAGGTGCAGCATCTCCCCTTCGCCCAAGGTGTAATCGCCCAACTCGCGCCGCTGCTTCAAGTCGGCGGGAATCTCCGTCAAGGTGAACTTCGCTTCAATCTCCACGCGCCCTCCTGCTGTCTTTGTAGTCCGTAAACTTTTGGGTATACTCTGCGCCAGATGCCCCTCGGTGTGACTATATCCCAAAACAGGCTGGATACTATCCCCGCCGGAGGCGCATAAATCGTGGAGGAATGACTATGGCACAATACGCCCTGTTTTCCGGGTTAGTGGTGGACGAGAACGGGAATCCGGTGGAAGTGACTTACGTCGGTGACGTGCCCCATTACGTGGTGGATGACGACGGCTTTTTGCGGCACATTCCCGCCGAGTCTGTGGATCGGCAAGTGCTGGCGTTGATGCAAGAAGGCGTGCTCACCAACCGCGAGGCGGTGGTCGAGGGCACGTTGCAGATGATGGGCAAGGATGATCTGTTTACCAAAGCCGCCGTGGAGGCGGCCATCAACCAGATGGACGAGAAATTTGAGCAGCTCTTTTCGCAGGGCTTGCCCGAAGATGCCCGCGTGTGGCTGGGGATGATGGGATTCCAGATCGTCATCAATGTCCACGGCGAGGTCGTTGAACTGCGTTCCCCGCAAGAAATGGGCTTGTAAGCCGTGACTGCTTTGACCCGCGCCGCCCGCTTGGGCTTGCTGCTGCTGTGGTTCGCGCTGACGGCGCAGGCGGCCACGCGCACCTCGCTGACCATTGACGAGCCGCTGCACATCACCAGCGGCTACGCCTGCTTGCGCACCGGCGACTACCGTTTGGTTGAAGAGCATCCCCCGCTGGTGAAGATGCTGGAGGCCGCGCCCTTGTTGCTCGCGCGGCCCCCACTCCCCGATCCGCGTACCATCTCCGGCTGGGCCGACGCCGACCTGCTCCAAGTGACGTATGGCGTGCTAACTCCCTACCGCCCCTTGGATCGCATCATCTACCCGGCCCGCGTGCCGGTGATGTTGCTCGGCGTGCTACTGGCCGCGCTCGTCTACCGCTGGGCGGCGGAACTGTGGGGCACGCGGGCGGGATTGCTGGCCTTGGCCCTCTTCGCCTTTGACCCCAACTTGCTGGCGCACGGCGGCGTCGCGGCCACCGATCTAGGGGCCACGCTGGCGATCTTCGCGGCGATGTACGCCTTTTGGCGTTGGCTCTCCGCGCCCGACGGCCCGCACCGGCGGGCGATGTTCCTGGCGGCGGTGGTGCTGGGATTGGCCCTCACCGTCAAAACGACCGTGCTGCTGCTTTTGCCGGTGCTGGCCTTGTGCGTCCTGGTGTGCCGTCCGGCGGGGCGACCGCTCAAGCCCTATCTGCTGCAATCGCTGGCAGCGGGCGGCGTGGCCTTCCTGGCCCTGTGGGCCGTCTATCGCTTTGAGGTTGGCCCGCTGCCCGGCGGATCGCTGATCGTGCCCGCGCCGGATCACTGGCGGCCTTGGCTCACGCTGCGCGAGCACATGCACGATGGGCACACCGCGTTTCTGATGGGGCACAATTACCGCTACGGGCGATGGGACTATTTCCCGGTCGTCTTGCTGGTCAAAACGCCGCCGCTCACGCTGACGCTGGGGCTGCTGACCGCGCTGGGGCTGTTGATGCGGCGGCTGCCTTCCCGTGGCCGCCGGAGCGAGGCCGCGTTGCTGGCCTTCCCGCTCTTCTACTTCGCCGTGAGCATGGCCAGCGACATCAACATCGGCTATCGGCACATCTTGCCGCTGCTGCCGTTCCTGTTCGTGTGGATTTCGCGCCTGGCTACGGTGGATTTTGCGCCCGCGTGGCGGTGGGGCGGACGGCTGGCCTTGTTGGGCTACGCGCTGGTCGCACTGCACACTTTCCCGTGGTATCTTTCGTACTTCAACTCGCTGATCGGAGGAACGGAGAACGGCTGGCGTTACGTCACCGACTCCAACACCGACTGGGGACAAGGATACAAGGCCCTGGCCGCTTACCAGCAGACGCATCACGTGGGACAAGTGGCCTTGTCCACGTTCCTCACCTACGATCCGGCGGCCTACGGCGTGGACTACACTCCGTTGACCCCGATGTACGGCGACACGCCGTCGGTTTTCCCCTCGCGCCTCGCGCCGCCGCCGGGGGATTACGCCATCAGCCTCACGCCGCTGGATGGCGTGCCGTTGAGCGATCCGGAGATGTACGATTGGTTCCGCTGGCGCAAGCCGGATGCCCAGATCGCCCACGCGCTGGCTTACTTTCACGTGACGGCGCAGGAAAGTCGGCTGACCTGGCTGGCGCAGTGCATCACCCCGACGATCCCGCTGGATGAGGGCGCGATTGCTGCCGGATTTGGATCGCGATCCCTGCGGCGGGTGGATTTTGATTGCACGCACAGTTGGCTCATCCCGCCCGACGCGGGCGTGTTTGTGATTCACGGAGCTTTGCTGCGGGATACCCGCGCCGCGCGACTGCACTTGGCCCCGCCGCCGGCGCGAGACCCGTTCCTGGCCCGCCGTCTGGCCGAGGCGCGGATCACCTATCGGCAACGGGCGTACCGCGACGTACCGGCCTTCGCCGTCTATCGCGCCGCGCCGCCCCACGCGCCGTTGACGGAAGTCCGTGCTGCGGCGGCGGCCACCGCGCCGCGTGACCTCGTTGCGCCGCTGCGCACGTCGCCCGTGCCGCTGGACGGTGCGTTGACTTTCCTCGGCGCAGCCGCACACCGCGAAACAGACGCGCTTGACGTGGAGACCTGGTGGCTGGTGACAGGCTTCCCTGCGCAGGCCTCGTTGGCGGTGATGGCGCACTTGCTGACGGCGGACGGCCAAGTCGTCGCCAATGCCGACGGGTTGGGCGTCCCGCCGACGGCCTGGCGGCCCGGCGACGTGATCATCCAGCGGCATCGCTTCCCGGTGGCGGATAGCGGCGCATCGTACACCTTGCGCACCGGCATCTACGACCGCCTGGACGGCCACCGCTGGACTGTGTCCGGCGACCCGTCCGCCGACGCGCTCTTCGTGCCGCTTCCGGCGGAACGGTAGCCCTCAATCCCCGTCCGGCAGCGCGGAAACCCGCAGCTCGTCCCCGCCGTCGGGCAAGGGCCAGCGTGCGCCGCTCTTGGGATCGTACAAGCCCAGGGCGAGCGTGGCCGGGGCGGCGGAATCCGGCGGCACGGTGAAGCGATGCCACTGCACAAACCGATCCCCCGGATGCAGGCTGTACGGATCAACCCATAGCCCATCATCCCCGGTGATCATCGTGCCGTCGGCGGCCAGCAGATGCGTGTACACCTTGAGCCGTGGGCCGCTGTACACGCCCGGCGGTGGCGGATTGGGGATCAACTCCTCCGGCGGCAGGGGCAGCGGGGCGATGACTTCCCACCAGGTGGCGCACCACCAGGTCGCGCCGTCCGCCGGACGTTCCCACGAGACGGCTTTCAGGCGCAGGCTGCCCGCAAAAGGTTGCGCGGCTAAGGCTCGCCCGCGTGCATCGTGCCTCAGAGCCGACGCGGGCGGATCGGGCACGGTGACTTCGTAGCCCTGCATCCCGTGCGGCGCGGAAATCACCGGCGAGGCGGCCAGCCACGCGGCAATCTGCGGCTGGCGATGGTTTTCGTCTTGCAGGTAGAAGGGCGTAGGGCCGCCACCATCCACCAAAGCCCGCTCCGGATTCACCCAGCGCAAGGCGCAGCCGCTCTGCCGCAAGTCGGTTTGCACCGCCACCTTGTCCCACGGGCCGAACAGGAAGCTGCCCACGGCTAAGGGCCGTTCGGCGCAAAACTCCGCCGGCGATTGGTTCAGCATATCGGCCAGGGCGCGATAGTCCGCCCGGTAGAGGAAGCGCACCATTGAATCCTGCGGCCACGCGCGGAACATATCCGGCAAGTCGCGCCCGGCAACGAGGGCCAGCGTCAGCAAGGCCAGCGGGAGCATCGTCCGGGGACGACGGCGGGCGGCGGCTTTCATCGGCAGCGCGGCCAGGATGTACACCACCGGCAGGGCGACGATGGTATGGCCGTAGCTGGCCGGGGGCAGGCTGATGAATGCCGGCGCGATCCCCACGCCCAGCCACAGCAGCACCAAGCGGGCGTTGGGCTGATCAAGGTGCGCCAGGCGGGTGAGCACGCCGAGATAGAACAGCACCGCGCCTCCCCAGCCGAAGACCGGTCGCCCGGAGATGTTGTAGAGCCATTCCGGATCGCCGTGGACGGAGAACATGCCCAGCGTGCCCCAAATTGTGTGCCACAGCGGGCGCAGGTCGCCTTGGCGCATCGCCGTGAGCGGCACGGCCAACTCACTCACCCGCGCATCGCTGCCGGGCAGATGGGCGATGGTCCAGAACATCGGCGCGGCCAGGAGCAGCCCGCCGCCGAAGCCCCAGGCCAGTGCCTTGAGCCGTGCGCCGCGCTGTTTCGTCGCCCGCCAGATCGGCCCTTCGCGCGTGCCCACGGCCAGCACCAGCAAGGGGATCAGCACGGGGAGCAGCCGCCCGGCGTAGTAGGTGAGCAATGCGCCGCCCGTGCCCAAGGCTACGCCCCAACTCGCGCCGCGCGGTGGTCGCGGGTCTTGCAGGATGCGCCAGGTCCAGTAGAGGGCCAGCAGTGCCCACGGCAGCAGGCCGATATGCCGGATGGCGACGCGGCTGTACATCAGCGACCAGAAGGAGACCGCGCTCAGGCCGGCCGCGAGCACGCCCGTCGCGCGGGTAAAGAGCCGCCGCGCCACGGCCCACGTGAGCAGCACGCTCAGCGTGCCGCAAGTGGCCGCCATCCAGCGGGCGGAGGCCAGGTTCAGCCCGGCTACGGCGATGATTCCGGCGCGGAGCGTGTGATAGAGCGGTTCGTGCCCCGATGCGCCGGTGAAGTAGAGGCGCGGGCCGTGCTCCAGGATCGCTTGGGAGAAGGTGTACAGCTCAATGAGATCGTCGTCACGCCAGCCGGGCGGCACGGTGCGCAGCGCGACCCAGCGCAGGCCCCAGGCCAGCAGCAGGATCAGTACTACGAGCAGGCGTTCCAGGTGCTGTTTGTTGATGGTCATGCTTACCTCACGTGAAAGGGGATCAAAATCCGCGTGACCGGGGCGGGCGGTGCGTCGACCGTCAGCCGCTGCACGTCGGCGCGGCGGTAGAATCCCACCGCCAGGGCGTAGTCGCCGGGCGGCAAATCCGGCGGCAGGGGCAGGGTGTGAACTTGCATCCAGCGGTCGCCGGGCTGCCATTGCCACGAAGGGGCATCCAGCCGATCCACTTGCCGGAGCAATTGTCCGTCCCAATCCAGCAGGTGGGTGAAGAGCACCAGTTCTTGCGGGGCGGGGGCTTGCACTTGCCAGGCGGAGAGCAGCGTCACGGCGGCGGGGGTGAGC
>WFQZ01000159.1 GCA_015486785.1 Thermoflexales bacterium | reverse complement strand
CTTGAGCTTCACCCGCACCCGGCGGGTCCGTGTCGGCGGCGGCGATCTGGGGTTGAGCCACTGGCGCACGACGCCTGTCACGCTCACGGCGGGCGAGCCGTACACCTTCGCCCTGGAGGTGCGCAACAGCGGGCCGGGGATCATCACCGCCGCGCAGGTTGCGCTGTGGCTGATGCCGGGCTGGGAGGCGGTCACCGTGACGCAGCCCTTCACCCAGGGCGGCGGATTCCGCCTGTGGCGCGGGTCGTTGCAACCCCAGGAAACCCGCGTGCTGACCTTGCCCGTCCGTCCACGGCAGTGGCAAATCCCGCAGCGGCTCGATGTGTTGTACCGCGACGGCGCGGGGCAGCGGTGGGAGTCCCGCACTTGGGTGGCGATTGCGCCCCGGCGGGTGTTCCTGCCGCTCGTGCTGCGCCAGGTGCGGTAGTTTCTGGTTGCGACGCGCTTCCGAAGTGCGCCGCAACTTCACACAAAAAGGAGGCTAAGATGTTTAGGTTGTGGAAGTTTGTAGCGGCTCTGGCCGCATTGGCGATGTTGCCGGCAGCGGTGCAGGCACAGGGAATCGGCGGCGGTGTGGGGACTGTGTCCGTCAGCCCGCCGGTGGTGCCGGGAGAAAGTCTGCCGTTGCGCGATATTCCGGTGCTGACCACCGCAGCGGTCAGCGCGATTCACATTTCGGAACTATCTCCCCGGCAAAATCCGCTGTATGGAGGGCCGGGGGCGAGCACGAGATCGGACCTGGCTCCGCCACTTTCTCCCACGGCTTATGGCAAAACACCTTCTCCCCTCCGCAACTTCGACGGTTTGAGCCTGATGGATGATTTCAATGTGCTGGGCAGCGGGGGTGTGCCACCGGATACGGTCGGCGATGTCGGCCCTACCTACTACATCCAGATGGTCAACTCCATCATCGCCATCTACAACAAAGATGGCTCGGTGAAGGGCGGCCCGTGGGCCATCAATGCCCTATGGCCGGATAGCGATACCAGCAAGTGCAAGACTAACAATGACGGCGATCCCATTGTGCTGTACGATCCGCTGGCGCACCGCTGGATGGTCTCGCAGTTCGCCATCCGAGACGAGAGCGGAGCCGTTAATCCACCTTACTACCAGTGCATCGCCGTTTCCCAGACCTCCGATCCCACCGGCGCGTGGTACACTTATTCCTTCTTGGTTCAGGATAGCGGCACGCAGTTCAATGACTACGGCAAGTTCGCCGTGTGGCCGGATGGGTACTACATGGGCGCCAACGAGAATTACTTCACCGCGTATGTCTTTGAGCGCAACAAGATGTTGAACGGGGACGTCGCACGCTATCAGAAGGGCAGTTTCTACCAGCGGATGATGCTCCCCGGTGACTTGGACGGCAGCACGGCCCCGCCGTCCGGCGCCCCGAACTACTTTTACACCATCGGGTCGGGCAACATCATTGACTTGTGGGGATTCCACGTGGATTGGAGTGTGCCCGACAACTCCACTTTCAGCAGAATTACCACCCTCACTTCCTCCGGCTATCTTTATGATGTGTGCCCGGCTCATCCAGGCAATAAGCGTTCATGGGAGTGCATTCCTCAGCAAGGCACAACTCAGGCGGTGGATGCGATAGGGGAATGGCCGATGTATCGCTTTCAGTATCGCAATCACGGCAGTTATGAATCGCTGGTGGGCAGCTTTACGGTGGATACCGTCCCCGGCGATACGGTGGATCACGCAGCCCCGCACTGGTTTGAGCTGCGGCGCAGCGGTGGGGGTGACTGGAGCATCTACGACGAGGGCACAATCTCGCCGGATACGAGCTTGGAACGTTGGATGAGCAGCGCGGCGATGGATCAGGCGGGCAATATCGCCGTGGGGTACTCGGCCTCCAGTGCCGGTACGTATCCCTCAATCCGCTACGTGACGCGGCTGGCAAGCGATCCCGCCGGCAGCGTGGGCAGCGAGGTCGTTTTGTATCAAGGGACGGCCTCACAGAGCAGCTCGGATCGTTGGGGGGATTACAGCGCGATGACCGTTGATCCCGCCGATGATTGCACCTTCTGGTACACCAACGAGTACATCAAGACGGTTGCCCCTTACGGCGGAATCTGGCATACGCGCATCGGCTCGTTCAAGCTGGACTCGTGCGGTGCAGTGCCATCGCCGGAGTTGCAGATCACCAAATCCGTGGTCGGCCCCCAGGGGCGCACGATCAACGTGCCGTTGGGGAGCGTGGTCACTTACACCATTGCCCTGCGCAACGGCGGGGATGGGGACGCAGAGGATGTGGCGATGATTGATACCCTGCCCACGGGGATCGCCTTTGATTCCTGGGTGTTGCAGAACGGAGCGCAAATCGCCGCCGACCAGCTCAGTTGGAGCGGAACGATCTCGGCGCAGCAGCAGATCACCATCGCCTTCACCGCCGATCTCACCACCACGACGACCTTCACCGGGCACGTCATCCTCAACACCGCGACTTTCACCTCCACCAATGGCGGTGGCGGGCGTGCCGACGCGGCCTTCAGCGTGGTGGGGGCTAAAACGCTTCATCTGCCCCTGATCACACGGAATCACTAGCCGAGCGTTGCGACTTTGTGGGGGGAGGCGTTGTGCTCATTATATTTGACAGCCGTCCAGAGGTGTGATATGCTCAGAATGAATTTAGGGAGCCTTGGAGTAAGGGAGGCGTTCTGTTTGGTGTAAGGTGGGAATTTTCCCCGGTCAAGGATCATATGCGGTGTAAATGTAGCCGAAACGTTTCAAGGGCGGCGGATATATCGTATATGATCCTGAATGGGGGCATTATGCGACAGTTGGGCTGCGTAATTTAGTACATAGGGTCAGATTTACGGCATAATTATAAGTTAGCCCACTATTCGTACAGTACGCAATAAGGTGGTATCTGTGGTGGAGATTGGCGAAATTCTGTTCGCGCTTGCAAAACAAAGGCCTATTTTTCATTCAGAAGCGGATTTTCAGCACGCCTTCGCTTGGGAAATTCACCAACGGTTGCCTATGGCATCCGTTCGGCTAGAATTGCCGGTTCAGGTTAGAAACCGGTTTCTTCACATTGATGTTTGGGTTGCCTATCAAAGTGCGGTATTGGCGGTTGAACTGAAATACAAAACTCGCGGCTTGTCTATTCAAGTTGGGAATGAGCAATACCACTTGAAGAATCAAAGTGCGCAGGATATTGGGCGATATGATTTCTTGAAAGATGTTCAGAGATTGGAGTGGGTGGGCGCACAGCACCGGAGTTTCACAGGATACGCCATTTTGCTGACAAATGACAGTGCCTATTGGGCCAAGTCAACAAATTCCAAGACGGTTGATGCTGATTTTAGGCTTCACGACGGGAGAGTGATCGAAGGTGTTTTGGCTTGGAGTGACAAAGCATCTGATGGTACGAAGAAGAATCGTGAACGAGCAATTGAACTACAGGGAAAATATCATCTTCGTTGGACAGGCTATTCT
>WFQZ01000158.1 GCA_015486785.1 Thermoflexales bacterium | reverse complement strand
TCCACACGATCCGTCCGAGGATACTGAAAGAAGTACAAGCCTGGTGCCATCCACGGCGGCATTCCCCAGTAGCATTCCACACGATCCGTCCGAGGATACTGATGGGTCAGGCGGAGGCGACCCGCCGGGCCGTGGGGGCGACCCGCCGGGTCGCCCCCACATCAGTAGCCGGAGAAGTACCTTGCCGGGAGCAAGAGAAGCCTTAGTCGGGAGCAAGAGAAGCCTTAGTCGGAAGCAAGAGAAGCCTTAGCCGGGAGCAAGATAGGCCTTAGTCGGGAGCAGGAGAGGCTTTAGTCGGGAGCAAGAGAAGTACCTCGCGGGGAGCGAGAGAAGTACCTTGCCGGGTGCGGGAGTAGTCGCACCTCCGCCCGCGCCTACCGGATGGGCAGCGGATCGCCCAGCACCGGCAGGGGATGCAGCCAGTACACATCCAGCCACGCCCGCCACAGGGCCAGCACTTCACGCGCCCAGTAGCGGCGGATGTGAACGTAGGGCGTTTGATCGGCCACCAGCCCCACGGCGTGCAGCCCCAGCGCGTCGCAGGTCATCAACGCTCGCGGCAGATGAAATCGCTGTGTCACCAGCACCACGTCACGCACCTGGAAGATGTCACGGGCGCGATAGCAGGTGTCGTAAGTGCGCCGTCCGGCGTAATCCGGCACCAGAGCCTCGCGCGGTACGCCCTGTTGCAAGGCGTATTCCAGCATCTTGGCCGGTTCGTTGTAGTTCACAAAGCGATTGTCGCCGCTGAGCAGCAGCTTATCCACCCGCCCGGCGCGGTAGAGGGCGATGGCCGCATCCATACGATCCCGCAGTACGTCGCTCAAAGCCCCGCTGGGCCAGTATCCCGCGCCGAAGACCACCGCCACCGGACGATGGGGCACGGATGCGACCTCGTCCAGGGTGTACATCCGATCCTTGTATTTGCCGCCCAGCGTCCAGAGCGTGCCCAAGGTCAGCCCCGCCGCCAACAGCGAGTTGACCAAGGCCAGCTTTTTCACGTATCGCCCATACCGATCCCACCAACGTTTCATTTCGGCCTCCTGAAGAAAGGGCGATGCTCCGTCGCCCCGATGTTCGTTAGCTTGCTGAAGGTGGATAAAAAACGCTATGATAACCGATTTTGGAGATCGTTTGACTCTTCCTCGGCGACTCTCGCGGTGAGCAGTTACCAAATTTGTCCAAATTCAACAGTTATGTTATGCTTAATTAGTGGGCGCTAGGTGTCCGGAGGATTGCCTGAAAAACCGGCGGGCCGACATTTCAATCATTCCCCCAACACCTGACAAGCGGGATGACCGGCGCGGAGAATTTCGCGGTCGGTCGCCCACAGATGTGGTAGTCCTTCGCCGGGCTGCCCCGTAAAGCAGTCCGGTCACTCCTGCCGGATTGTTGTGCCTCAGAGCACTTGTGATTCGCCTATCTGAGTGCGAAGCAATCGCTCAAAAACCTCAAGGCCCTGCTGCATCCTCGCTAGACCCGAATGATCGTTGCTTGATCTTTGCTAGCCCAGGAGGTGTGAAATGGCCGGAAAATCCCTCGGTTTGGTGTGTGCTCTGCTGTTTGTCTCTGTTGCCTGGGTCTCCGTGTCACCTGTCACGGCGACTTCTGCCTCTCCACAAGCTCGCCCGCCCGCATCGGCGGCCTTGGCGCGGGGGGATGGCGTGCGCTATGCGGCGGGCGAGCTGATTGTGCGCTTTGCGCCGCAAGTCGGGCAGCAACTTGCCCTTCATACGTTGATGCGGCAGGAGTTACTCTCTACCGGCGTCGCCGCGCTCGATAAGCTGGGGGCGGACTACGGCTTGCAGTCGCTCGCGCCGATCTTTGCGCGACACACGCGCGATCTGGCCGCTGCTGCTTGGACCGGTCAACCGGCCACCTCCGGCCTGGGCGACGCCTATCTGCTCCGTTTCCCCGCCGATGCTGATGTTGAAACGTTGGCCGCTTCCTATGCCGCCGACCCGCATGTGATCTACGCCGAGCCGAACTTTGTCTTTGAGTTCGACGGCACGCCCGACGATCCTTACTTTTCCCAGCAGTGGTACTTGCACAACGACGATGGACACTATGGCGGTGTAGCCGATGCGGACATTGACGCGCCGGAGGCTTGGAACATCGTCACCGGCACCGAAACCATCGTCATTGCGGTCATTGATACCGGCGTGGATCGCGACCACGAGGACTTAGATGCGCACATCTGGTCCAACCCCGGCGAGACGCCCGGTGATGGCATTGACAACGACGGCAACGGCTACACCGACGACACCTGGGGCTGGAACTGGGTCAGCGACGCCGGCGACCCAGACGACTATGACTTTGACGATCCCCGCGACGACAATGGGCACGGCACGCACGTGGCCGGCATCGCCGCTGCCGAGACGGATAACGGTGCCGGCGTGGCCGGCATCTGCTGGAACTGCCGCGTTATGTCCCTCAAGGCGTTCGAATCCAATGGCGTGGGGACGACCAGTGACATCGTGCAGGCGATTGACTACGCCGCCGACAAGGGCGCGGACGTGATCAACATGTCCTTCGGCTCCTATGCCGAGTCGCTCCTGCTGGAGGACACGCTGGCCAACGCCTACGGCCAGGCAGTGCTGGTAGCGGCGGCGGGCAATTATGGCAAGACGCCCTGGGCGACCGAGCCATATTACCCTGCGGCCTACCCCTACGTGCTGGGCGTCGGCGCGACGGACGCGGGCTGCGTCCAGCG
>WFQZ01000157.1 GCA_015486785.1 Thermoflexales bacterium | reverse complement strand
GCCCTACACCGTCCGCTTCCTGGATTCAGAAGCCGCTTTCGCGCTCCTAGAGCAGCGGCGGGATACGCCCGCGTGGCTCACCGAGACAGCATCCCTGCGCAACGCCGGGCACATCTACGCCGTGCAAGTTGAGCTGGCCGACGGGGGCCGTGGGTGGATGACTTACCAGCGCACCACTTACCAACTGGGACGCCTGGTCTTGCAAACCACCTCCGGCGACCCGCGCCGCGTGGCGCAAGCCCTGGCGCACGCCCTCCACCAACGCTATCCCCGGCTCGACACCAAAACCGAAAACATCGCCGCCGACGATCCGCACGTGCCGGGGTTGCACGCTCAAGGCTATATGGAAGTCTTCCGCCGCATTGAGATGCGCCTGGATTTATGAGCGACCTCATCTTGGACAAAGCGCACTTCCTGGCCGCGCTCGACGAGTGCCTGGCCCAAGCGTCGCCCGACGAAGTGCGGCAATGCGTGCGTGCCCTGCGCGACGCCCTCCCCCTGGATACCGGCCACGGGGCGAAAGTCACCTTCCCCCAAGAGCGGCTCCGCGCCGACCTGGAACAAATCATCGCCGCCCGCACCGGCAAACGGATGCACTACTACCTGCGCCGCCTGCGCCGTGCCGCCGCCGAAGTACGCACCGGCAAGATCAACGACATCAACCTCAACCGCTGGAAGGAATACGACGAGATCATCACCGATAGCCTGTGGCTGATGGAGCGGCGCGACAGCTCCGGCGCACACCGCGCGTGGTACTGGGGCAACTTCATCCCGCAAATCCCCCACCAATTGATGCTCCGCTACACCAAAGCCGGAGATTGGGTGCTTGATCCCTTCGTCGGCAGCGGCACCACCCTCATCGAGTGCCGCCGCCTGGGACGGCACGGGCTGGGCATTGAGCTGGTGCCCCAAGTCGCCGACCGCGCCCGCGCCATCATCGGCCAAGTCCCGAACCCGCACCACGTCCACACCCCCCTCATCACCGGCGACAGCGGCGAGGTGGACTACGGGGCCTTGCTCGCCGCGCAAGGCATCACCCAAGTGCAACTGCTGCTGCTGCATCCCCCTTACCACGACATCATCCGGTTCAGCGAGCACCCGCGCGACCTTTCCAATGCCGCCTCGGTCACGGAATTCATTGACCGCTTCAGCGACATTGTAGCCCGCATCACGCCCCACCTGGAACGCGGACGTTACGCCGCCATCGTCATCGGCGACAAATACGCCCACGGCGAATGGATTCCACTGGGCTTCCAAGTGATGCAAGCGATCCTCCCCTTGGGCTACACCCTCAAAAGCATCGTCGTCAAAAATTTCGAAAGCACCCGCGCCAAGCGCGAACAACGCCAGCTCTGGCGGTATCGGGCCTTGGTGGGTGGCTTCTACATCTTCAAACACGAATACATCTTCATCCTCCGCAAAGCCTGACCGCCCCAAGGTGCGACGCAACTAGAGGGGCTATCTTTTGGCAGGAGAGCAGCTATCTTTCGACGGGAGAGCAGCTGTCTTTCGACAGGAGAGCCGCTATCTTTCAGCGGGAGAGCGGCTATCTTTCGGCGGGAGAGCCGCTATCTTTCAGCGGGAGAGCGGCTATCTTTCGACGGGAGAGCGGCTATCTTTCGGCGGGAGAGCGGCTATCTTTCAGCGGGAGAGCGGCTATCTTTCGTCGGGAGAGCAGCTATCTTTCGGCAGGAGAGCGGCTATCTTTCGACGGGAGAGCGGCTATCTTTCGACGGGAGAGCAGCTTAAGTTGCGACGCACTTTGGAAGTGCGTCGCAACTAACAGAGGCATCTTTCATCGGAACTAAATTGCGACGCACCGGTGAGGTGCGTCGCAACGACAAGGCAGCTCAGGGATCACGCCCGCAGCGTCGCCCCAAACCGTTTCTGCACCTGCTTGAGAATCCGCCGCCGCAGGCTGTTGATATTCTTACTGCTGAGCATCTTATCCGGGGCCTGATAGCTCAACGCGAACGCCAAGCTCTTCTTCCCCGGCGGCACCTGCGGCCCACGGTACACATCAAAGAGCAACGCCCCCACCACCAGCGGATATCCGGCCTTGAGGATCGCCCGCTGCACATCCAGGGCGGGGACATCCTCATCCACCACCAGAGCCAAATCCTCGCGCACCGGCGGGAAGTTGGAAATGAACTTCAACCGCCGCTCCGGCTCCACCGCTCCGGCGGCAGCCAGCAACAAGTCCAAATCCCACTCCAGCAAGACGATAGGCTGCTCCGGCAGAGCGAACGCCTCGCGCACCAGCGGATGCAGCTCCCCGATGAAACCCAACCGCTTGCCGTGCAAGCGCACCTCGGCGCAGCGGCCCGAATGGAAAGAGGGATGATCGCCCCGCTGCCATTGCGTCTCCGCCAGCAGCCCCAGGCTCTGCAACAGCGACTCCACAATCCCCTTGAGATCAAAGTAATCAAGTGCCGAACGGTCCTGCGGCTGCCACCAGCGTGCCTGACGCGGCCCGGTGAGCAACGCCCCTAGATAACGCGGCTCGGCCACGCCGGTACGGGCCTCCGGCACACTCGGTTGACCGGCGGCGTAGTAGATGCGTCCCAGCTCAAAAATCGCCACCCGTTCCAGGTAACGCAGATTCGCCCAGGCCGTGCGCAGCAACCCCGGCAGCAACGTGCGCCGCATCTGCGCACGTTCCGGCGCCAGCGGATTTTGAAGCAGCACCGGCTGACCCGGCAGCGTCAGCGGCGCGGCGGCGGGCGGCGTCAACCGCCCCTCATCCTGCGGATCAACCAGCGAATAGGTGATCACCTCATCCAGCCCCAACGCCACCAACAAGTCTCGCACCTGCTCTTCGCCAAGCAGCGACTTATTTTCGCGCAAAGGCGGCAGCGGCTCGGAGATCAACGTGTGCGGGAAACGGTCGTAGCCCCAAATCCGCGCCACTTCCTCCACCAAATCCACCGCGCGGCGCACATCCAAGCGATAGGAAGGCACGCGCACCGTCCAATCCGCCCCCTGAGCTTCAACCTGGAACTCCAACGCCCGCAAAATACGCGCTTGCTCCTGCGGCGAAACAGTCACCCCCAAAAGTCGGTCGGCCAGGGCCGGCTGATAGGAGATCGTCACCGGCTGAGGCCGCCCCGGATACAAATCGCCCACCGTCGGCAGCACCTCGCCGCCCGCCAGCGACTGCATCAACTCGGCAGCCCGCGCCGCAGCGATCAACGTCAGCTCCGGATCAACGCGCTTGCCAAAGCGGCCGGCCGACTCGGTGAACAGTTTGAGCGTCTGCGCCGTGCGGCGGACGTTGGTGAACTTGAAGTTCGCCGCCTCCAAGAGAATGTCCTCCGTCTCCGGCGCAACCTCGCTGTGCAAGCCGCCCATCACCCCGGCGACGGCAACCGGCCCCGCGCCATCGGTGATCAACAACGTCTCGCCGTCAAACGTGCGTGGAGTCTCATCCAACGTGGTCATCGTCTCGCCCGCCGCCGCACGGCGCACGATGATCGCCGGTCGCTCCGGCTGCGTGCCGTGCAACCGCGCGTAATCAAAAGCGTGCAACGGCTCGCCCAACTCCAACATCACGTAGTTGGTAATATCCACGATGTTGTTGATCGGGCGCATCCCGGCCCGCCGCAGGCGCATTTGCATCCACAGGGGCGATGGCCCGATGTTGACCCGGCGGATCATCGCCGCCGTGTAGCGCGGGCACAGATCAGGGGCGCGAATCTCCAGATCAATGAAGTCCGGCTGCTCCGTCGTGTGCAAGCCCAAGCGCGTCACCGCCTCCAGCGGCTCACGGGAACAAGGCCGATCCAGCAACGCCGCCACTTCCCGCGCCACGCCGTACACCGATTGCAAATGTCCAAACGGCCCTTTGATGTCAAAATCAAAGATGTAATCCCCCAGCACCTCCACCAGCGGAACGCCCACCGGCGTATCATCGGGCAGGTAGATGATGTCGGTCTGCTCCTCCGCCAACCCCAACTCCTTCTCGGAGCACACCATCGCCCGCGAGCGCACGCCGCGAATCTTGGTCTCCTTGAGCTTGCGCTTCGTCCAGCCCTCGCTGTGCCCGTCGAAGAGCACCGCGCCCTTCCAAGCGAAGGCCACCTTCAGGTGCAAGTCACGCTCCCCGCGCCGTCGGTACAAGCTCGGCGCGCCGGTGACGACGATCTCCGGTTCGCTGCCGCCGTAATTCACCTCGGCCAACACCAACCGGTCGGCATCCGGGTGCGGGCGGACGGAAAGCACTTCCGCCGTCAGCACTTTGTCCGGCGCCCAGGGCAGCTCCGCCCCAGGATGGCCGATCACGTCCACCTTCTCCACTTCCAACCCCGCCAGGTCCAGCCGCTTGCGCAACTCTGCGACCGGCACATCTTTCACGTCCACGTAATCATTAAGCCAGGATAACGGAATACGCATCCCCATACCTCCTAGAACTGCCGCAAGAAGCGCAAGTCATTGCCGTAGAAATAGCGGATGTCCTTGACGCCGTATTTCATCATCGCCGGTCGTTCCACGCCCAGCCCGAAGGCGAAGCCGCTCCATTCTGCCGGGTCGTAACCGCCGTTCTGCAACACCACCGGATGCACCATCCCCGCGCCGGCGATCTCCAGCCAGCCGGTGTACTTGCACACGCTGCACCCTTTGCCCCCGCAGAGGATGCAATCTGTGTCAATCTCAATGCTCGGCTCGGTAAAGGGGAAGTAGGAACTGCGCACGCGAATCTTGCGCCCTGCGCCGTAAAACAGCTCGGCGAACTGGTGCATCGTGCCGATCAAATCCGTCATCGTGATCGTGCGTCCCACGGCCAGCCCTTCGACCTGATAGAATTGGTGCTCGCTGCGGGTGGTGATCTGCTCGTAACGATAGACTTTCCCCGGCAGGATCACCCGCAACGGCTGCGGTGCTCGCTCGCGCATCGCGCGGATTTGCCCCGGTGATGTGTGGGTGCGCAGCAAGCGGCGGGCTTCCGAGTGCGGTTCATCACGTACCCAAAACGTATCCCACATATCCCGCGCGGGATGGTACGCCGGGATGTTGAGCAAGTCGAAATTGTATGCCTCTAACTCCACATCCGGGGCCTCGTAGACCTCAAAGCCCATCTGCGCGAAGATAGCGTAAAGCTGGCGCAGCGTCTGGGTAGTCAAGTGCAAGTGCCCCAACGCCACCGGGCGACCGGGCAAGGTCACGTCCACCGCCCCCTGCGCCAGATCCTTGGATAACGCCTCCTGCTTCACTTGCGCCAAACGAGCCTCGTGCGCAGCGGTCAATTCCTGCTTGATGGCGTTCGCCCGTTTACCGAAGGTCGGGCGTTCCTCTTTGGGCAACGTCCCCACCGCGCGGGTCAAGCGAGTGAGCTGCCCTTTGCGCCCCAGGTATTGCTTTTCCCAGGCCGCCAACGCGGGGAGCGTAGTGCAAGCGGTCAGAGCGTCCAGCGCGTCCGCCCGCACCTGTTCCAACTCATCGAAAGGACTCATCGTCAGACCTCCTCCAGAATATGACATTCAAACACATTATACTCACATTGTGGGATTTTCCTTCCCGAATGCTCCACCACACTACCCCTTGACAGTTATGTGCCACGATGTACAATGACGCCGCTCAGAAAAAGGGCGTATGCCCCTTAACCAAGACATTAACTTATTCCAGAGGAGGTTCGATTATGGCTTATGTGATCACCAGTTTGTGTGAGCGGGCAGGGGATTGTATTGAGGTGTGTCCCACCGATTCCATCCACTTCGTCGAGGGCGATGCGGATTGGCCGACGTACTACATCAACCCGGATACCTGCATTGATTGCGGCGCGTGCGCGGCAGAGTGCCCCAACGAGGCAATCTTCCCGGACGACGAGGCCGAAGATGAAGGCTACGGCGAGTCGGTACAGAAGAACGCCGATTTCTACGCCAAAGGGCCGGGTAAAGACTTGGTTTAGTTGGAATTAGTAGGGAAAAAGCCGACGCCTGAGCGCGTCGGCTTTTTGTTTAGACCACGTAGATGGGACTGGAGAAAATCCAGCCCACCTTGTGCCAACGGAAACGCCGGTAGGCTTCCACGCGATAGACGCCCGGCTCCGCCGTGGTGTGGCGCAGTTCCTTCCCCCGATGGCGCAGGATGCGTTTCCCGTTGCGGATGAGATAAAACACCGCCGCGTGCGGCAATTCTATCTCAAGGGTCGTCGCCCCCAGACGCTTCAACTCCTCGCCCACGGTGGCTTGTGCGGCCCCGCTCCGCGCGACAAAGCGGAATCCTCTGGTGGAACGGGGCAAATCATATCCCACCCAAGTGCGCCCGTGGCGCAAGGCCTCGTAGAGCAGCGATTTGTCGTGCTCCACGTCGCCGGTCAACGCCCCTTTAGTCAACACGTGGGTGTTCACGCAGCGGAACAGGTACTCATACGGGAACAAAACGCGCCTGAGCGGCCCCATCTGATACGTTTCGCCGTGGGCATCGGCCCCGCCGAGGATCGCGATCCGCATGCCCTTGTTGAGCAATTCGTCCCACAGGCGCAGCGTCGCCCGGTACGGCCCCCGGATGCCCCAATCGGGATGAAAAGCGTATCCCAGGGCCGCCAGGTGCGACCACAACAACCCTTTGAACTCGGACATGTAGTTCCACAGCTCAATGCCGGTGATGCCCTCAACCGGCCAATCCACCCACGGGATGGCTTGAGCGTCACGGCTTATGGGGCTGGATTTTTCCACCGGATGGGCGATGTAGCAAAATCCCCCCCGCTTGTTGACCATGTTGATCAAGGTTTGCGAGCTGCCAAAGGAATAAGCGGCCATTTCCTGCTCGGTGCCGTAAACCAACAAGTGGCTCACTTGAGGCGAACGGCGCACATTGTGGACTTCTTCGCCTACCAGCAGCAGGACGCGCTCATAGTACCCCTCCGCGCCAGTGGGACGCACGTTGTGGTCGGTAGCGATGACAAAATCCAAGCCCGCCGCGCCCGCCGCCTGAGCCAGTTCCCGATGGGCAACCGTGCCATCGGAATACACAGTATGGCTGTGCAAGTTCCCCACATACTCACGATAGACTTCCATACTGTCTCCAGTGCAAGTATTGCCACGCCTTAGCCAGGCTACGCACGATGTCCCCGGCGGCAATGCCGGCGACGCTCAACTTGCGGCAGGCGATTTCCCCGGCCAGGCTGTGTAAGTACGCGCCGACCACAGCGGCCCGGAACGGCGGCAGCCCTTGCCCCAAGAGCGCGGCAATCGTACCGGCCAACACGTCGCCGGTGCCGGCGGAGCTTAAGCCGGGGTTGGCAAAAGGCAGCACCATCGGGTCGTGCTCCGGGGAAGCGATCACCGTGAACGCGCCTTTGAGCACCAACACGTGGCCCCACTTCGCCGCATAGTGCGCCGCCAGTTCCAACCGCCGATCCTGAATGTCGGACACGGCTAGGCCGGTCAAGCGCGACATTTCGCCGGGGTGCGGCGTGAGGATCGTCCGAGGCGGCAAGTGCTCGTGCCACTGCGGAACTTGGCTCAGGATGTTCAACCCATCCGCATCAATGACCAGCGGCGGAAGTTCGGGGGGCGTGATCGGAGATGAGTCTTCCACAAATCCGGTGCTCCGCTTTTCCGGCGCCAGACCCAACAATTGCCGCACAAAGGCGGAGCTTTCGGCGGATTGCGTCAGCCCCGGCCCCACGAGGAGCGCGGAATACCGCGCTAACCGTTCCCAGATCAGAGGCACGGCACGGGCATCGCTCACCCCCAGCGAGTGGGGCAACAGGAGGTACGTCGCTTCGGGGACTACCGGGACGATGGCCGCGTGCAACGAGCTGGGAATGGCCAACGTCACCAGCCCGGCACCGGCGCGAACTGCCGCCGAGGCCGCCAGCACCGCCGCGCCGGTGTAATTGACCGATCCGGCCACAATCATCGTGCTGCCGAACGTGCCTTTGTGGGCATTCAGCGGACGAGGAGGCAGCCATTCACGGATCACGTCCACGGTGGCCAAATGCGGCCCTTTCCCCAAGTGGATGTTTTCGGGGATGCCAATATCGGCCACCACCAACTCGCCGCACTTTTCCGCGCCCGGCAGCCGGAAATGTCCCCACTTGGGCGAAGCGAAAGTCACCGTCAAATGAGCGGACAAGGTCAGCTCATCACACGCGCCGGTATCCAAGTCAATGCCGGAAGGTGTATCCACGGCCACCAGAAAAGGGCGCGGGGTCAGCATATCCGGCACGCGGTTCAGCACCGTCAAGGTGGTGCGTTGCGCTTGCTCCAAGCCGTCGCGCACGGTGCGCAGCACATCCGCCACGACGCCCCGCAAAGGCGGGGTCACGCCGGTGCCCAGCAGCGCGTCCACCAGCACGTGCGCACGGGTCACGAGGTAGCGCAGTTGATCCCCCTGGGCATCCTGAGAGGCCGGCAAAATGGTGACATTGTGCTCCGTGGCCTTGCGGAACACTTCGTCTTGCGCCGGATCACGGGGGCGGGTGAGGTACGCGGTCACGTTGGCCCCGGCATCGCTCAAGAATCGCGCGGCGACCAGGCCATCGCCGCCGTTGTTGCGCGGGCCGACCAGGACCAGCACACGTCGTCCGCGCACGCTCATCCGCTGGATGATGGCACGGGCGACGCCCTGCCCGGCCAACTCCATCATGCGGGCATAACTATGCCCCGCCATATTGGCCGTGGATTCCAAGGCCCGAATTTCAGAAACGGAAAGGATACGCATCATATTCTCTCCTAGACCATCCGCGCCGGATGGCGATGACCGGCCTCACTGTGCGGGTCCTCGCGCAGGAGGGCGACGGCATGGGGTAACGCCGGCAGCACCACACGCAGGTTCTCGGTTGCGCCGCGCGGGCTGCCGGGCAGGTTGAGGATCAAGGTGCGGCCACGGATACCGGCGACGGCACGAGAGAGCATCGCGTGGGGCGTCACTTGCAGCGAGTCCGCCCGCATCGCTTCGGCCAGGCCGGGGGCTTCTTTCTCAATCACGGAACGGGTGGCTTCCGGAGTCACGTCGCGCGGCGCGAAGCCGGTGCCGCCGGTGGTCAAAATGACATCCACCTCGCCGCTATCGGCCCACGCGCGAAGTTGCGCGGCGATAACGTCTTGTTCATCCGGCACGATGGCCGTTTCCACTATCGTGGCGTCCAATGCGTGGACGATCAGTTGTTCCAGTGCCGGGCCACTTTGATCTTCGTAAATCCCGGCGGCAGCGCGATCACTGCTGGTGAGAATCGCAAATTTTAGCATATTCCCTCCTCAGCCCGGCGAAGCAAACACGGGCTATGTGCTAGATTAAAAAGTCGCGCAGCTTGCGGCTTCGTCCGGGGTGTCGCAGCTTGCGCAAGGCTTTGGATTCAATCTGCCGGATGCGCTCGCGGGTCACGTGGAAGGCCCGCCCGACTTCCTCCAGGGTGTGGAATTCGCCGTCTTTGAGGCCAAACCGCATTTCCAGGACTTCCCGCTCCCGCTTGTTCAACTCTTGAAGGATGTGTTGCAGTTGCTCCCGCAACATCCGCGCAGAGGTGGTATCCATCGGCGCGGGCAAGTCTTTGTCCTCAATGAAGTCGGATAGCTCGCTGTTTTCCTCGCTGCCCACCGGCGTTTCCAGCGACATCGGCTCTTGGGAAATGCTGATGACCCGCCGGACTTTGCTGACGGCGCGATGAAATTTGCGCTCCAGGTGGGGCGGTAATTCCTCGCCGTTGGCGCGGGCTTTGAGGATGCAGTTGACTTCCTCCGGGGTGAGGATGCCCATCTGCAAGGTGAGTTCGTCCAAGGTCGGCTCACGGCCTAGTTCCTGCATCATCTGCCGCTGGACGCGCATCAAGCGGTTGATCACTTCCACAATGTGTACCGGGATACGAATGGTGCGGGCTTGATCGGCAATGGCACGGCTGATCGCCTGACGCACCCACCAGGTGGCATAGGTGGAGAATTTGTAGCCCCGGGTAAAGTCAAACTTCTCCACCGCCCGCAGCAAGCCGATGTTGCCCTCCTGGATCAGGTCAAGGAAGGAAACGCCGCGTCCCACGTAGCGTTTGGCGATGTTCACAACGAGCCGCAGGTTAGCCCGCACCAAGAGTTGCTGCGCTTCGGAGGCCAATATCTCCACCTGCGCCCACCAGGCGAACACTTCATCCCGTGGGGCGGCGTGATTGCGCATATAGCTCACACTGGGCCAGCGCGGGCCGGCGTTCAGCTTGCGGTTGATCAACTCGGTGATGGAGGGCGGCAGCAAGTACAAATACAGTGTCGCCTCAAGCAGGGACAGCACCATCGGGCGTTCGTGGGGATCGTCGCTCCAACTGGCCTGGCTGATGTATTCGTACAACGAAGAAGGTTCTCCAACCAACAAGGAGTGCTGTTGGGCTTGCAATTCCGCCAGGAGGTCCGCCGCAGCCATCAGGGGGAACTTCAACTGCCGCGCCCGACGGCAGCTATCGCGCCAGTGGGTACGGGCGCGGGTGTAAAGTTCCAGGACGTGCAAAGTAACCGCTTCCGGGTTGTCCGTCGGGGTGAGCACGGAGAGGCTTTCTTTCAATCGCTGATGAGATTCGCGGATCAGCCCTAGCCATAGTTCTTGATGCGGCTTGAGCAAGGCCACCTGTCCGATCTCGTGCAAGTACATCCGCACCGGATCGTCAACGATGCCCGCCAGAGCGGGGTCATCCTGAAGCTGCTGTTCAATTTGCGCCAATTCATCGGGCGGCGGCTCAATATTCCACTCCGAAACAGGCAACGCCATATCATTCAACTCCGCCTCCAATTCTGTGAGCGGAGGCGAGTCTTTAGTTGCACGTTGCGGCTTTGTAGGATTGATGGTCATGATCGTTCCTCTCCGGCTAGAGTGATCTGAAGGCCTTGCCCAACGCGGGCAAGTGCCGATTGAACCTGTCCTAAATAGCGGGATAAATCTATCATCGCCTGGGCATGCTGGCTGCCGGTCCAATCTCCGTGGGCTTGCGCCTCGGAGATGAGCGCGGATAGGCGGGTAATGAGTTCGCTCAGCCGTTGCCGACGCATGCGGAGAATCGTGAGCACCACATCCCGCGTCCATTGCTCAGGGGAATGCTCCGGCAAGGGCGCGGCGAGCCAGGCTTCCACTTGCTGCACCATCTCGACGGGCAACAGATCGTGCAGTTCCCACTCTGGATGCTCGTCAAGTTCGAGCCAAGCATCCCAGATGTAGCGATACATCCCCCCGAAATCTTCCTTCTGCACCGGCTGGAGGTCTTCGGCAATTAAGGCCGCATCTACATCGGGCAGTAACTCCGGGTAGTGCATCAAGACCGCCAGCACATGCGCTTCGACATCCCGCCCTTGAGCGGCGGGTTCCGGCGAATGAGCCGCAGCTTGACGGCGCACAGCGGCAGCACGTTCGCGGGTACGCAGCCGTTCGTCCAGCGTGCGGACATCCAGGCCCAGTTTGAGCGCGATCTCCTGGATGTAAGCATCCCGTTCAATATTATCCGCGATGTCGGCCAGCAAGGGCAGCATTGCGTCCACGATGCGGGCTTTCCCTTTCGGCTCGTGCGGGTTTTCCTGCTGGAGGAGTTGTTCAAAGTAAAAGCGCACGATGGGCTGCGAGTTGGCGATCAAGTCCTGCCAACGCTGCGGAGATTGCAAGATGATCTCATCCGGGTCTAAGCCGTCCGGCAAGGTGACGGCGCGAATCTCCGCGCCCAAGCGTCCCTCGTAACCGATCAGGCCGCGCGGGTCAAAGAGCGGGGCCAATTCCCGGTCAAGTGTTTTGCGGGCAACTTCCAATCCTTGCAGCACGGCATGGATGCCGGCAGCGTCCGGGTCCATCGCCAGGATGAAGCGTTTGGTGAGCCGCTGCAATTGCCGGAGATGAGCCTCGGTCAATGCCGTGCCCATCGGCGCGACCACGTTTTTGAATCCGGCTTGGTGAGGGATCATCACATCCATATAGCCTTCAACGATCACCACCGCATCTTGTTCCCGAATCGCCCGCCCGGCCAGATGGTAGCCGAACAACACCGAGCTTTTATCAAAGAGCGGCGTTTTGGGTGAGTTGATGTACTTAGGCTTGTCGTCAGGATGCAATACGCGCCCCCCAAAGGCAATCACCCGCCCCCGCCGGTCGCAGATGGGAATCATCAAGCGATCACGGAAGCGATCATAAGTTCCACCGTTTTCCTTCTCCACCAGCAGACCGGCCTTGAGCAGTTCCGATACCGAGAAACCCATCGCCGTCAGGTGAGTACGGAGCGCGTCCCAGCTCCGCAAGCTGTATCCCAGGCGGAAGGTGCGGATCGTCTCATCCACGAATCCACGCCGGGCGAGATAGGCGCGAGCCGTTTCCGCCTGGGGCGCGGAAAGCAGCAATTGATGGAAATACTCGGCGGCAGCAGCGAGCAATTTCAACAGCCGCTCAGCTTCCGTTTCCGCCTGCTGCTGCTCCGGTGTGCGTGGTTTCAGCTCCACCCCGGCTTGACGCGCCAGCTCCGCGAGCGCGGCACGGAAATCCAAGCCCTCATATTCCATCACGAAGTTGAAAATATCCCCGCCACGGCCACAGCCAAAGCAATGCCATGTCTGGGTCTCAGGGAACACGTAGAAGGACGGGGTTTTTTCGTGATGAAACGGGCAGAGGCCCTTGAAACTACGACCGGATTTCTTCAAGTGGACGTGCCGCCCGATAAAATCGGTCACGTCCAACCTTTCCTTGACTTCGTCCACGACCCCCATAGGATTGCATTGTACCCAGGTAAATGGGAAAGGCAACTATTTCCTTGACAGCAGAGTGTTACTTCCTACAATGCGATCAGGGTAAGTTTTTAGATTCTTCTAACTTTAGCCATAAAGGACGGTATCATGGACATTTTCCAAAAATGTAAAGAGTTTACGATGGCGACGGAGGCCCGTAAAGCCGGTTTGTATCCTTACTTCATTCCGCTGACCAACAACGAAGGCACCGAGGCTTCAATCGGCGATCACCGCGTGATCATGATCGGTTCAAACAACTACCTGGGATTGACCGTACACCCCAAAGTACGACAGGCAGCATTGGATGCGATCAACACTTACGGGACCAGTTGTACCGGCTCGCGTTTCCTCAACGGAACGCTAGAGCTGCACTTGGAACTCGAAGAAGCCCTGGCTAAATGGGTGGGGAAGGAACGGGCGTTGGCCTTCAGCACCGGTTACCAAGTCAACGTAGGCACCATTTCCGCCCTCGTGGGGCGCGGGGATTTTGTGATCACCGACAAGGACGATCACGCCAGCATCATCGATGGCTGCAAGATGTCCTTCGGTACTATGAAACGCTTCCCGCACAACGATTTGGCCGCGCTAGAGCGGGTGCTCAGCTCACTGCCGGAGGATGCGGGCAAGCTGGTGGTGGTAGATGGCGTCTTCAGCATGGGCGGCGACATCGCCCCCTTGCCGGAATTGATCGCGATCTGCAAAAAGCACGGCGCCAGGCTCATGGTAGACGATGCGCACTCAGTCGGTGTGTTGGGCGGAGGACGTGGGACCGCGGCCCACTTCGGTGTGACGGAGGGCGTGGATTTGATTATGGGGACATTCAGCAAATCGTTCGCCTCGCTAGGGGGATTCATCGCCGGAGACGCTTCAACGATTGATTACATCCAGCACACGGCACGCTCGCTGATCTTCAGTGCCAGCATTCCGCCGGCCAACGCCGCAGCCGCGCGAGCCGCGTTGAGCGTGATGCAGGAAGAGCCGGAGCGCATCAAGCGACTCAATGAGATCGGAGCGTTTATGCGCCGCCGCTACACGGAGCTGGGCTTCGACATCGGCCAGAGCGAGACGCCCATCATCCCCATCATCATCCGCGACTTTGACAAGACCTTGCGCTTCTGGCGAGCCTTGTTCGATGCCGGCGTGTACACTAACCCGGTCATCCCGCCCGCCGTTCCGCCGAACCTATCGCTCTTGCGCACCAGTTACATCGCTACGCACACCGACGAACAATTGGAGAAAGTGTTAGACACCTTCACCAAAGTAGGTAAGGAACTAGGCGTGATCTAAGCCCCGAAACGCAAAACGCGGGGCGGCTATCCGTCCCGCGTTTTCATTTGTCCCCAACGGAGAAAAGCATGCGCTCACTCTTAACCTGCGAAGGCCGCAGGAAATGGCTTCCGCCATTGCTATGGATGGGAATGATCTTCCTTCTTTCGTCACAGTCCAAACTGCCCGGACCGGACAATCCCTTTTGGGACATCGTCTTGAAAAAAGCGGGGCACTTCATCGTTTATGGAACGCTCGCTTGGTTGATCCTGCGTGCTCTGTGCAACAAGGCCATCACGCCATCGCGGCTAAAATTAGCGTGGAGCTTAACGGCACTCTACGCCGCGAGTGATGAATTTCATCAACACTTTGTGCCGGGGCGTCACGCCACACTGCGGGACTGGCTCATTGATATGAGCGGGGCGTTCTTGGTTCTGTGGCTGGTTCAACGGGCACCGAGATTTGTTCCGGAGGAATCAACGGCTCAATGACGATCTCGCCGAAAGGACACTCCTGACG
>WFQZ01000156.1 GCA_015486785.1 Thermoflexales bacterium | reverse complement strand
GCCCCACGGCGATTCTCTCCGACGGCACAATGGACTACACCTTGAGTTGCCAGAACACCGGCACAGCCCCGGTGGATGGCGTGGTGGTGATGGACGTGCTGCCAGCCAACGTGACTTACGCATCGGCCTCCCCAGCACCGGACGCCACCACGCCCACGTTGACGTGGAACGTGGGACGATTGAACGTGGGCGAAATTTGGACCGCCGTGCTCACCACCACCGCGCCCACCACTACAGGTTGGCTCACGAACACCGCCATCGCTGCCGGGCAGCAGGTGACGATGACTTCAGCAGTGTTGAGCACCAAAGTTTTGACCCACGCGGCAATCCTGGATGTGACCAAAACCGGCTCCCCGGCCTCGCTCCACGTGGGGGATACGGTGGTGTACACCATCCGCTATCGCAACACGGGGAACGAAGCCGCGTCCGGCGTGGTGCTGACGGACACTTTCCCGGCGAATATCCACGTTACAGGTATTGAGCCATTAACCCCATTCACACAAGAGCACGCCGTCTGGAACATCGGTGCGCTGGCTATGGGAGCTTCGGGCACGGTAATCGTTACGGCCACAGTGACCGGCGGGGCCGGCTCAACCTTGCACAATGAAGCCGACATTTCCGGCAGCAGCGAGACTTACGCCGCGCACGCCGATGTCTACACGACCGTAGAGGCGTACAAGCTCTACCTACCGTTGATCACCAAGAATCCCTAGACGAATTTCCGTTCATCCCCCACGGGGCCGGGCGACTGACCCCGTGGCGGGCTTTTGGGGAAGCACACAGATCCAATCACCAGCCACCCATCGCCGCATAAGGCGCAAAGGAGCGATATGGAAGCCGTAATTTTAGATGGCGCAGTTGACGAAGACCCAACCTTAGCCCTGGTAAGCTCCCTGTTGACGGCGGAGATAGCAGCACGCGGGGGCACAACCGAGACATTTCCACTCCGCACCGCCAAGATCGCTTACTGCGCCGGCTGTTTTGAGTGCTGGACCAAGACGCCGGGCGTGTGCATCGTGGACGACGCCGGGCGGGAAGTGGCGCGAGCGGTCATTCGGAGCGATCTGGTGGTCTTCCTGACCCCAATCACTTTCGGCGGCTACTCTTCGGAGTTGAAGAAGGTTCTGGAGCGGCTGCTGGGGCTGCTTGCGCCCTGGTTTATGAAGATCGACGGAGTAGTCCATCACCAGAGGCGGTATGAGCGATTCCCCCGGCTGCTGGGGGTCGGGGTGCTGGAGCGGCCAGATGCGGAGTGGGAAGCCGCTTTCCACACGCTGGTACAGCGCAACTCGCTCAACCTGCACAGTCCAGCCCAAACCAGCGGGGTGCTGTACCGGACACAGCAGGAAACGGAGTTGCGAGATCGCATCCGCGATTTGTTAGACGCAGTGGAGGTGGCGTGATGGCAGAGAAACTGGCTTTGTTACTGGTCGGCAGTCCGAGGGGCAAGCGCAGCGCGTCTCAAAAGTTGGGACACTATCTGCTGGAGCAGTTGGCCGCGCGAGGCTGGCACACGGAGCAGTTATACCTGCGCTCAATGGTGCGCAAGCCCGAAAAACAACAACAGCTCGTTGCCGCCGTGGATCGGGCCGATGTGGTGATCCTCTCCGCGCCGCTGTACGTGGATACGGCCCCCGCCTTCGTGATCAAGTCCCTGGAAATCATCGCCCGGCAGCAGGACGCGCTGACGGCGCGGCGGCGGCAGTTCCTGGCGATCTCCAACTGCGGCTTCCCGGAGTCCTTGCACAATGAACCGGCCATCACCGTGTACCGGCTGTTCGCCCGGCAGGTGGGTTTTGACTGGGCCGGCGGGTTGATGCTGGGCGGCGGGGCGACGATTGAGGCGCGGGGACTGGAGTCCCTCGGCGGATTGGCCCGCAACGTGCTCCGCTCGCTCGACTTGACCGCCGAAGCCCTAAGCGAGGGCCGCGCGGCCCCGGAGGAAGCACTCCGCTTGATGGCCAAACCGATGATGCCCAACTGGCTTTATCTGCGGGCGGCTGAGATCGGCTGGCTGATTTCCGCCCGCAAGCACGGCACGCTGGGCAAGCTCCGCGCCCGGCCTTATAGCCAATGAGGCCGTCGCCACCTCAAGGCTTTTCCGATTCTTCGATGCCCCACCAGTACATATCCGCCAGCTTGCGATGCTCCTGGTGCAGGCGGACGTAGCTCTCGTAGCGGTGACGGTCAATGTGCCCCGCCTCCAGCGCGGCCTTGACGGCGCACCCCGGCTCCACCGTGTGACTGCAATCGGAAAAGGCACAGTGCGGCACGTAAGGCGCGATGTCGGGGAAGTAGGCGTCGATCTCCTCCGGCTCCATGTCGAAGAGGGCCAGCGCACGCAAGCCGGGCGTGTCGGCCACCCATCCGCCGATGGCCAGCGGAAACATCTCGGTGACGGTGGTCGTATGTCGGCCCTTGCCCGTGGACGCGCTCACTTCCTTGACCCGTTGCCCCAAGCCCGGCTCCAGCGCGTTGAGCAGACTGGTCTTCCCCACGCCCGACGGCCCCACCAGCGCGGAAACTTTGCCTTGCAGGTGCTGACGCAATTGCGGGATGCCCTCCCCGCTCAGCGCACTGGTGATGAGCACTTGATAGCCGATGCGTTGGTAGATGCCAAATCGCTGCCGGATCGCATCCGGCGAAACCAGATCGGCCTTGTTGACACAGATGAGCGGCGGGATGTGCTGCCGCTCCGCGCCCACCAACAAACGATCCAACATCCTGAGCCGGGGTTCGGGATTGGCGCAGGCCAGCACGAAGACCACTTGATCGGGATTAGCAAAGAGCACCTGCTCCCGCTCGCGCAAGTAGCCCCGCCGGTCCCAGCGGCGTGACCCGCGCCCCGAAGCCAGCGGCTTGAGCCGCGTCAACGCCCGCCGACGAGGCTCGACCGCTTCAATCACCGGCGTGCCGTCCGGCATAAGCTGCCAGGTGACCCAATCTCCCACGGCGATGAGGGTGGTATCACGCCGCGTCTTCTTGAGCCGTCCCCGCACGCGGGCCACGAGTTCCCGGCCATCTTCTGTGTACAGGGTGTAAAATCCACTCTGCGCCTTGATGACCCGTGCTCGCAGCCCGCTCATTGTTTACGCTTCCCCTCCACTGAGGATCGCTTCAATCCGTTCCAGGACATCGGCGGAGAGCGTGACCTCGGAGGCTTTGACGTTGCTCAACACGTGCTCCGCGCGGCTGGCACCGGTGATCGCCGCGCTGATTTCGGGCCGGCGCAGAATCCAGGCCAACGCCAGTTGCGACATCTCGATTCCCAGCTCGTGCGCCAAGGCGGTGAGCCGGCGCGTCTTGCTCAAGTTCTCCTCCGTCAAGTCCCGATTGACCCAATCGGTGGTGGCGGCGCGGCTTCCTTCGGGGATGCCGTCGTTGTACTTGCCGGTGAGCACGCCCTGCGCCAGCGGACTGAACACCACCAGCCCGATCCCGTGTTTGGCCGCCACGGGCATAATTTCCGGCTCAATGTGCCGGTCGAGCATGTTGTAACGCGGCTGCTCCACCTGCGGCAAGTAGGCGTTGAACTGCCGGGCCAAGCCCACCGCATGCTCAATCTGCGCCGCGCTCCAAACGCTGGTGCCCCAGTAGAGCACTTTCCCTTGATGCACCAGATCGTCCATCGCCCGCACCACCTCTTCAACCGGCGTTTCGGGGTCGTAACGGTGACAGAAGTACATATCCAGGTAGTCTGTATCCAGTCGCCGCAGAGAGCGATGCACACTTTCCATAATGTGCTTGCGGCTCAAGCCCCGGTCGTTGACATCGTCACTCATCGGCCAGAAAACCTTGCTGGAGAGCACCAGGTTTTGCCGCTTCAGCCCCAGCTTGCGGATGGCGTTTCCCACGGCGATCTCCGCTTGCCCACGGGCGTACACATCGGCGATGTCAATAAAGTTCACCCCGTGATCGACCGCCGCCTTGATGCACGCCTGAGTCACTTCTTGAGCCACCGATCCGCCGTAAGTAAGCCACGCGCCCAGTGAAATCTCGCTGATTTTGATGCCCGCTTTGCCTAAATGCCGATACTTCATCTTGTGCCTCCTAGTTGGTGTAAATGTCTAACAAATCACGCAACATTGTCGCCGCCGAAGGGACCGGCGTCGGCTCGTCGATCAGCTCCGTGAGCGTGCCGTAGATGTCGGTGACAAACGTCGCGCCCAGTTGCTTGCGCCCCAGCCGGTTGAAGGGATGCTCCGGCGGCAGCGGGACCGGGGCCACGGAGAGGCTGTAGCTGCCATCGCCGCGCCGCTCCGCCCGCGCCAGCAAGCGATAGTGGTATCCGCGCTTGCGGGCAGCCACCAGCTCCTCCGTTTCCAGCTCGGTGATGCCGCTGCGATGCACATCATCCAACGTGGCCGGGTAGTGCAACGCGGCATTCGCCAAGATGGTCAACTTGGCGGCGGCATCCCATCCTTCCACGTCCCAGGCGGGATCGGCCTCCAACACACCTTCCTCGCGGGCCGTCGCCAACGCCTCTTCCCAGGGCAATCCGTCGGCCAACAGTTCGAGCACATAGCCGGTCACCAGGTTCAAGACGGCCTCCACGCTGTAGATCGTCGCCCCGCGCAGATCGCGCATGCCCAGGTACAACACCGGCAATCCTCCGGCCACCGTGCCATCAAAGCGCAGTTGCACGCCGTTTTCCCGCGCCAGATCGTGCAATTCGCGGTAGGCCAGCACCAGCGGCCCCTTGTTGGGCGTGACAACGTGCATCCGTTTGCGCAGCGCGGTACGGATACAACTGATCCCCGGCTCGGCCCGCTGCGCCAGATTGACCGGCGAGGCTTCCAGGAGCACATCGGCGGTCACTTGCCGGACCAGCTCCGGCGCGGAAAGGCCGGGCCGGCCAACGTGCGCCATCTCGCCCACCGAACGCCCGTCCAGCTTGAGCCGCACCAGCTCCGCCAGATCAAGCCCCTCCGGCGCAACGGCAGCCCCCCGACTATCCGCCGCGCCTACCAGCTTGAATTCCAGGTCATACCTGGTGCGAAGCAGCTCCTCTTTATCCTGGAGCACCTCGCACAACCGCCGCCCCAGGTTCCCAACACCGATCAACACCCCACGAATCGTTTTCATCACGCGCCTCCTTAAATTTTGTGTTACGCATCCAGTCGCAACGCCAACAGCGGCACCAGCATCTCCGCCGACGAAAGGCCGCCGTGCCGTCCGTTGAGCTTGGTGAGCAGTTCTTTATCCCGCACCAGGAAGGTGTTGCCCCGCGCGATGCCGATGATGTCGCCCAAGCGGTGCGGCACTTCAACGTAAGGCTTGCCCGGCCCCAGCAGCTCTTTTTCCAGCACCTCGTCGCGGGACATAAAGTAGAATTGCTCCGGGAAGTGCTCGTTGAGGTACTGCCAGACCGTCTCGTATTGCCCTTGGCGGACGTAGAAGAACGGGACGCGGGCTTCGCCCAGCGGCGGCAGGAACAGCGCGTCCCGCAGCACCGGATGATCATCCAGCAAGATGCCGCCCTCCGGCGGTGTGGTGATCTGCCCGTGATCGGCGGTCAGCAGCAACAATGTGCCCTCGCGGTCGGCGGCGGTCAGCCCGTCCAGGAAGAACGTCTCCAGCATGTGGCCGATGGTGCGGATTTCGGCCTCGCCGGTCTCGTCCAACGGCCCGTGGATGTGGGCCAACGTGTCCACCGCGCTCCAGTAGCCGCCCAACAGGAATCGCCCGCCGCGTTGCTCTTGCAGCACCCGCCGCAGCGTGATCCAGAAATCGGAGCCGGTAACGTGCCCGGTGACGCGGCGCATGCCGCGGAAGTTCATCTGCGAAAGGGGCGATTGCACATACTGCCGCGTGATCACCGCGAACGAGAGAACCCCTTGCACGGCCAGTTGCATCCCGATGGAAGGTTGCGGCTGGAACGTCTTGGGGTTCAGCCCCCAGCGTGAAAGCGTGCCGCTGAACGGCTCGTGAACCGAAGAGAAAGAGATCGCCTCCACCGCCATCAGCCACTCGCGCATAAACATCTCGTAAGCCAGCAGCCCGTGCCGCACCGGCGGGAAGCCGGACCAAATGGTGCTCAGCACGCTGGTGGTGGTGGAAAGAAAAGTCGTGGTGATGGGCAGCAAGCGTCCGCGTTCCGCCAAGCGGGCGAAGGCCGTTTGGGGATGGCGGTCTATCGTGTGCTGCAACTGCTCCCAGCCCAGCGCGTCCATCACCAGCAGCACCACGCGCTGCACGCCGTCGGTCAGGTCGCCGAGGATGTCTTGGCGCAGCGGCGGCAAAGCTCCGCCCAACGTCGCCCCCAAAGCTCGCGCCGCCGTTCCGGCGAGATTGCCCACACACACGCCGTCATATCGCGGCCAGATAAATTCCGGCGGGAATGATTCCATCCCGACCGGTCGGTACGTTCGTAGTTCTTGTTCCAAGGTCTGCGCGTCCATATCACCTCCAGATTATTTTGCCTTGCCCGCTCATCACGAGAGGCGCGAAACCGCCTGCGGTTGAGCGTGGCCTTTCCATTATACAGGATTATCATTTTCGTCTAGGAGCGTGACCTCGCAACGCCGCGCTCTCGCGGTGAGCAGTTGCGAGGATGTTATAATGGGCGCGACGGTTGCTCAATCGTCCTTTCCCGATAAAAATTTCCCCTGGAGGCTTATGAGTACACCAATTCCCTGGCACATTGAACGGTTGTTGCATCGGGTGCAGAAGCCGGGCCGCTACGTGGGCGGCGAATACAACCTCATCCGCAAGGCGTGGGACGAGGCCGAAGTACACGTCTGCTTGGCTTTCCCCGATATTTACGATTTGGGCATGTCCAATTTCGCGCTGCTGATCTTTTACGACTTGCTCAACCGCATGCCGCGCGTCCTGGCGGAGCGCAGCTATCTGCCCGCGCCGGATATGATCGCCCAACTGCGAGCGGCGGGGCAGCCGCTGTACACGCTGGAAAGCTACCGTCCGCTGGCCGATTTTGACATCCTGGCGGTGAGCACGGCGTATGAACAATTGTTCGCCAACTCGCTGGAACTGCTGGACCTGGCCGGGATTCCGATCCACAGCGCGAAACGGGATGCGTCGCATCCGCTGATCATCGGCGGAGGCCACGGGGCGTTCAACCCGGAGCCGATCACCGATTTCTTCGATGCGTTCGTGCTCGGCGAAGGGGAAGAGGTGCTGGCGGAAATCGTGGAAACGTGGCGCACGGTGCGCTCCGCCGACCGCGAGACGCAACTCCGCGCCCTGGTGCGCATCCCCGGCGTGTACGTGCCCCGCTTCTACCGCGTCCGCTACTCGGCGCGCGGGGATGTGGCGGAGATCGCGCCGACGGTGCCCGAAGCTCCGCTCCCCGTCTACAAGCGGGTGCTATCCAAGCTGCCGCCCACGCCGGTACGGCAGTTAGTCCCAAACGTGGATGTGATTCACAATCGCGGGGTGGTGGAAATCCAACGCGGCTGTACCCGTGGCTGCCGCTTCTGTCAGGCCGGCGAGGTGACGCGCCCGGTGCGCGAGCGTCCCTTGGACGAGATCGCCGACTCGCTGGAGGCTCTGGCGGCAGCCACCGGCTTCGAGGAGCTGGCGTTGCTCTCGCTTTCCTCCGCCGACTATTCGGACATCGGCCCGCTGCTCGACGAGCTGCAAACGCGCTTTGCCGGAACGCACACCACCTTCTCCCTGCCCAGCCTGCGCATTGAGTCATTTTCCGTCTCGCTGGCCGATGCCCTGAGCGGCGGACGGCGTTCCGGCTTCACCTTCGCCCCGGAGGCCGGACGGGAGGAGATGCGGCGGCGCATCAACAAGGAAATCCCGGACGCGCAGTTGCTGGCCATCGCCGAAGAAGTGTTCCGACGCGGCTGGCGCACGTTGAAGCTCTACTTTATGATCGGCCTGCCCGGCGAGACGGACGAGGACATTGAGGCGATCATCGCCCTGGCCAAGCAAGTCCGCCGCATCGGGATGAAGACCGCCGGACGCCGCACAGAAGTCCACGTGGGCGTGAGCACCTTTGTCCCCAAGCCGGATACGCCGTTCCAGTGGGAGCCGCTGGCGGACGAGGCCACGATCCGCCGCCGCCAAAGCATGCTCCATCGGCACTTGCACGGGCGGGGCCTGCGTTTTTCGTGGAACAACTACGAGGCCACGTGGGTGGAATCGCTGTTGGCACGCGGGGATCGGCGGCTGAATCGTGTGGTGGAGCGGGCTTGGCAGTTGGGGGCGCGGTTCGATGCCTGGGATGATTGGCGCAGTCCCACCGCGTGGCGGGAGGCCGTCGCCGAGCTGGGCGTGTCGCCGGAAACGTACCTCTACCGGCGGCGGGCCGAAGATGAGGTCTTGCCGTGGGAGCACCTCCATCACGGGGTGGACAAGCGGTTCTTGCTGCGGGAGTACCGCCGCAGCCGAGAGGGAGATTTGCTGCCCGATTGCCGGGGGCAATGTCACGCCTGCGGCATCCTGCAACACTACGCCGCCAAATGGAGCGACGAATGGCAATGCCCGCTGCGGCGACCGCGCCCTTGATTTCCTGGCGGAACTTCAGCTACACGTATCCCGAAGCTGCCGCTCCGGTGCTGCGGGAACTAACGCTCGCGCTGCCCGCCGGCAGTTGCACGCTGGTGATGGGGCCTTCCGGCGCGGGGAAGTCCACCCTGCTGCGCACCCTCAACGGGCTGGTGCCGCACTTCAGCGGGGGGACGCTCGCCGGGCAAGTGCGCGTCGCCGGGCGCGATCCGCTATCGCTGGGGCCGCAGCGGATGAGCCGGATGGTGGGGTTTGTGTTCCAGGACCCGGAGGCGCAGTTCATCACCGAGGTCGTGGAGGACGAGATCGCCCTGGGGCTGGAGAACGCGGCCTTGCCTCGCGCAGAGATGCACGCGCGAGTGGAGCAAGTGTTGACGTGGCTGGAGCTGCGTCCCCTGCGGCGGCGGCGATTGGCGACGCTTTCGGGCGGGGAGCAACAGCGCGTGGCGATTGCTGCCGCGCTGGCCCTCCGTCCGCGCGTGCTGGCCCTGGACGAGCCAACCTCACAACTGGACGCGGAGACAGCCGCCTCGCTCTTGCGCTTGCTTTCCCGTCTGCGGGCGCAGCTTGATCTCACCGTGGTGCTGGTGGAGCACCGTTTGGAGCGGGTGCTGCCTTTCTGCACCCACGGGGTGTTTCTGCCCGCGCCGGGGGAGCCGGTGCTGTTCGGGCCGTCGGAGGCGGTGCTGGCTCGCGCCGGAATCCAGCCGGGGCAGTTGGGGCTTCCACCGGCGCAGCGGAAGCGTGCCGCCGCGCCGGTGATCGTGGCGCAGGGCGTGACACTCGGCTATCACCGTGCGCCAGTGCTGCGGGATGTCACGTTGCAGGTACGGGCCGGGGAAATCGTCGCGCTGATGGGACGGAACGGCATCGGGAAGACCACCTTGCTGAAGTCGCTCGTGGGATTGCTCCCCCCGCTGGATGGGCGGATCGCCATCGCCGGAGCGGACATTGCCGGGCGTCCCGTGGCCGAAATCTGCCGTCAGGTGGCCTATCTGCCACAAGCCCCCGACACGCTGCTGTTCGCCGATACGGTACGCGAGGAGCTGGCGGTGACGTTGCGCAATCATCACCTGGAGCAGCGTCCGCCGGTTGCCCCGTGCGTGTTGCTCTCCCGCCTGGGGCTGGCCGATAAGGCCGCGTGCTACCCCCGCGATCTGAGCGTTGGCGAGCGGCAATTGGTGGCCCTCGGAGCGGTGCTCGTCACCCGCCCGGCGGCCTTGCTCCTGGACGAGCCGACGCGCGGGCTGGACTATCAAGCCAAACGGCGGTTAGGGGAACTGCTCCGCTCGTGGCGCGATGCCGGGATGGCAATCCTCCTCGCCACGCACGACGCGCCTCTGGTGCGCAGCTTAGCCGACCGCGTCGTACGTCTGGCGTGAAGGGAATCTCCAGGTTGCCGAAATCGTCAGATGCGCTATGATGAAGGTAGCCACTGGCGGGTGAGGAGGATTGCAATGGACAATAATATGGCAATTGCAGAGACTATCTATGAGAAAGTAAAATTGTTTCCCGAAGCCAGACAAAGAGAGGCGTTGGATTTTGTGAACTACTTGAGCTATTTACTTGGACAACAACAAATTGCAATGACTGAAGCTCAAAAATACACGTTCTCCGATATAGCGGGTAAATTGACATGGCGGGGTGACGCTGTAGCTGTACAGAGAGAGATACGCGATGAATGGTAATCGCTACTTGCTTGATACTAACGCCATTATCGTCTTGCTTCAAGGGAATAAAACGCTGTTGCAACAATTGCAGAACGCCGAGTGGGTGGGAATTTCTGTCATTAGCCAACTCGAATTTTTGATCTTTCCTGACTTAACAGATGCCGATAAGGGTTATTTCAATAAATTTCTACAGCGTATTGACGTGATTGGACTGACTACTGCGCAATTGTCTTTGATAACAACAATTATTGATTTGCGGCGGCAATATCGTCTAAAATTACCGGATGCGATTATTGTTGGTACAGCGATTCAGTATAACGCCACGCTGGTTACCGCAGATAAGCGGTTGCATAAAATAGATGAAGTTTCTGCTTTGAATTTTTGATCTCACTAACAGTTTCGGCGGTATGCAGGAAGAGAGCTACGACCTGGGTAAACTATGTTGGTGCTGTGCCAAAGACCGGACGTCCGAAGGGATCGAGACAGGAACGGTGAAGTTGGTAGGAACCGGCAAGCCAAAACCTGACGCAAGGGGAACGCATCTGAAGCACTGTTGCTGAGATATGGCATTTATTGGATGATGATATTTCTCATGTCAGATTTGTATTGTCAAACTCAAGGAAG
>WFQZ01000155.1 GCA_015486785.1 Thermoflexales bacterium | reverse complement strand
GAGCGCGATGGCAACCGGCACAGTCCGCGCCTCCGGGGTGATGGAGGTGAAAGTCAACGCGAACAGGTACTCATTCCAGGCCGAGATGAAAGCCAGCAGGCCGGTCGTCACCAGGGCCGGCATCGTCAGCGGCAGCAGGATCAGGTAGAAAGTTTGGAACGGCGTCGCGCCATCCACCTGCGCCGACTGCATAATCTCCGAAGGCAGTCCCCGGAAGAACGAAGTGAGCACCCACACGGTGAACGGGAGCGTGAACAACATGTACGAGAGGATCATGCCCGGAATGGCCGGGATATTCAGCGCGTTAATCACGGCGTACAAGCCGGTCAACACGGCGATTTGGGGGAACATCGTCATAGAGAGCACCAGGTACAGCGAGATTTTCTTGCCCCGGAAGCGCAGCTTGCCCAAGGCGAAGGCCGCAAAAGCTCCCACCAGCAGGGAGATGAAGGTGGTGGTGCTGGCAACGATGATGCTGTTTTTAAGCCCCAGCAGGAATTTCTCGTTGTGGAAAACCGCTTGATAGTTCTGGAACGTGAGCGCAACCGCGTGTGAATTAGGGTCGCGGGGGACGAACGTCGCCGGCGTCATCCGCAACTGCGCCTCGGATTTGAGCGAGGAGTTAATCGCCCAGTAGAACGGGAACAGCATGTACACAACGACAATTGCGATCAGCCCCCAAAAGAGAATGCGCCCGATTGGTGATTGGTGTTTCATTCTGCTTCCACTCCTCCCAACATGCGGATGTACATGATGGCAAAGACAAAGATCATGATGAAGATAACCACGCTGCTGGCCGATGAGTAGCCCATCTCGCGGTTGTTGATGAGTTGATAATAGGTGAAGCTGGCCATTGAGTAACGTTTTTGGGCCAGCACAATCTGGAACAGGTCAAAGACGCGCAGCGCATCCAGAGTACGGAAGATCAAAGCGACGGCCAGGGTCGGCTTGAGCAGCGGCAGGGTGAGGCTGAAGAACTGTCGCACCTTGCCCGCCCCGTCAACGTCGGCGGCCTCGTACAGGTCGGAGGGGATGAGCTGCAATCCCGCCAGGAGCAGCAAAGCCATAAAAGGCGTAGTCTTCCACACGTCAATCGCCACCATAGCCGGAAGCTGCCAGGCCGATTCGGTGAGGAAGGGCGTTTGGCCGTTACTCAAGCCCAGGGCCTGACCGATAACGTTGAACAGGCCGGTACGGGTTGAGCCGAACATCCATTGCCACATCCGCGAGGAAACAGCCGTGGGAATGGCCCAAGGAACGAGCATCACCGCCCGCATCGCGCCGCGCCCTGTGAAGTTGGTGTTCACGATCAGCGCAACGCCAAGCCCCAGCAGCGTTTCCAGCAGCACCGAGATGACGGTGAACAACAATGTATCCCAGATCGCCCGCACGAAGTCGCGGTCGGTGGCCCCGATGACGTATCGCTTGCCCAACAACGAGAACTGCGAGACTTCACGATAGCGGCGCGGCTCACGCGGCAGGATTTTGATCGAACGCTCGTACACTTGCTCGCCGGTCTTCTCGTCAATCACCGGCTGCCCGGCATCATCCAGCTTGGGGGGCAGCTCCTTGATGGTGATGCTAAGTAAGTCCGAGTAATTCTGCAAGCCGATGAACTTCACCGGTTCAGCACTGGCAAACTCGCGGTTCGTCAGGCTGCTATAAAACACGGAGCCTAAGGGATAAAAAGCGATGATTAAGAGAATGAGGAAAGTGGGAATTAAGAGCGTGTAAGCCAACCGCTCTTCCCGCTTTGCCAGGTCTGTGATGCCCAATTTTTTGTCCATAGCACACTCCCGAAAAGCCTCTCCGGCGGAGGGAGCACCTCCGCCGGAGAGCAGATAAGACTACTCTGGGGTCGCGGATTCGTAGCCCAAGAGGTCTTGCAGATCGAGTTCCAGCTCTTCCATTGCCGTTTGGGCATCGGTATCACCGGAAAGCACGGAATGCACCGCCTTGAAGAAGAGCGTAGAAACGTCGTTGTACTTGGGGGCGGTAGCCGTGGACGGTCGCGCCACGGCATTGGTGAACACATCATAGAGGCTGCCGAAGAACGGCACGGCCTTGAGCACGTCCGGGTCCTGGTAGAGACTCATCACGGTGGGGTTCAAGCTGCCCTGGATGGCGCGAATCTTCTGCTCCTCCGGGGAGGCCAGGAACAAGGCCACGTCAGCCGCCACATCTGGGTGCTTGCTGTACTTGGAAACGGCCAATTGCCAGCCGCCCAGCGTCGCCGCACCGTGTCCGGCGCGACCGGCGGGCAGCGGGACCACGTCAAACTTGCCCTTGACCGCGCTGTCATCGGCGTTGCCCAAGCTGTAAGCGTAAGGCCAGTTGCGCATGAAGGCCGCGTTTCCGGCCTGCCACATATTGCGGGCATCCTCCTCCGCGAAGCCGAGCACACCTTCGGGCGAGATCGTCCCCACCCAGCCGGCGGCCATATCCAGAGCCTCGGCGGCGTATTTGTTGTTGATGGTGATCTTCTTGTCGGGGCTGACGATGGTGCCACCGCCGTTGGAGTCGATCCACTCCAGCGCGTCACAGGTCAAACCTTCGTAGGCGTTCCCCTGCCACACATAACCCCAGAAGTCCTGGTTGCCGGCAGCTCGCTCGCCGTCCTGAATCTTCTTCGCCATATCGTGAAGCTCATCCCAGGTCTTGGGCGGCGCATCGTAGCCGTACTTCTTCAACAGGTCGGTGCGATAGTAGAGCAATCCGGCGTCGGTGAACCACGGGATGCCGATGAGCTTGCCATCCACAGTGTTGTTCTTGATGATGGCGGGGAAGTTCTGCGCCGCCAGTTCCTTCGCGCCGGGGTACTGGTACAAATCCACGAAGTGCTCTGCCAAGTCACCGGGCCAGATCACGTCAATCTGGTAGATGTCCACCTCAGAAGACTTCGCTTGGAAGAACTGCAAGTACAAGCCCAGCCGATCCTGCACCAGGTCCGGCGTATCCAGCACCTTGACGGTGACATTGGGGTGCTTGTCCATGTACCGCTGCGCAGCGGCCTTCGCCAACTCCAACTCCTGTCCCACCGCACCGGCGGCGATGGTGACCGTTACCTTTTCTTCAGTGGCCGGGGCCGTGGTTGCTTCCTCCGTGGCCGGGGCCGGGGTTGCCGTGGGAGTAGGTTTCCCGCAAGCACTCAGCAACATGGAAGTAATCAACAGCAAAGCCAAAATCAAATTCCAGCGTTTCATCTAAATCCTCCTCGCTAAAGATTGTAAAGATTAAAATCCAGTGTTGAAACTTACCTTTTGGTTTCGTCCTTTGCGCACCTCCTTTGCTTGTTAAAAGGCAGATTTAGCCATGCCTGACGATGAATAGGTTTAGGTAACTCGCCGTCTGCGAGACGAGTTTCTCCACCGGCGCGCCCTCCCAGAGAATTTGCTCGAACATCTGTTGCAGGAAGAGCGATAGCCGCACGTACTGCTTGAGCATCGGGCGTGGGCGGGCAATGTCAATCAACGGGATCACCGTTTGCAACCAGGGATGCCGCTCTTTGAGCTGTTGGTTGAGTGCGCGGAACGGCGAGATTTGCAACGTTTCCTCGTAAAAGGTCGCATTCCATTCAGACGAGACCGACAGCTTCATCAGGTCCAAGCTCAAGTCCTTGAGTCGGGATTGGTGCAAGATGCCCCACGAAGTCCCGCCCAAGGAAGCGAAAGCCGGCATCTCGCGGGAAGGGCGCGGCATCGGCACAAAGCCCAGGTGATTGAGCAAGGCATCTTCCGTTTCCCAGTTCGAAGCCTCGCAGATGGTGGGCCATTCGTAAGTGCCGCCCAAGATCATCGGCAAGTGACCATAAGCCAACGCGCGGGGCGCGTCCCACCAGTGATAGGCCCGTGATGCCGGGAGCACGTAGGGTTGTTCAAAGGTGATGGACTGTAAAAAGTACAAGGCGCGAATGACCGCCGGATCGTTGAGCGCGGGGCGGCCTTGCTCATCCAAAATGCACCCGCCGGCGTTCCAGATGAACGGCAGCAAGATGTTGACCGTGGCCTCTCCGGCGACGGTGCCGCCGGGGAACGCCAGCGGAGCTTGATACCCAAATCGCGCCCGCAGTTCCGGGCGGTCAAGCTGAGCCAGCAAAGCCCGCAGCTCATCCCACGTTGTAGGCGGCGTCAATCCGGCAGCCTCGAACCAATCCCGCCGATACCACAACCCGGTGACATCCGCCTGCATCGGGAAGCCGAACAACTTGCCTTCCACCAGATGATTTTGGCGCACCGGTGGCTCCAGCGAGGCGACCAACTCCGCCGTCCAATCGCGATCCAGCTCGTCGAAGGGAAACAGGTAAGAAGACCGCGCGTACCCGTTCAGCCAGACATAATCCACCGTCACCATATCGTGAGCCTTGCCCTGCACCGCAGCATCCCGCAGCGTCCGATGGAAAGCCGCACGATCCGGCATCTCAATCTCCAATTTCACCTGATGGCCGGGATGCAAGCCGTTCCAATGCTGAATCGTGTGCTCCAGCCAGGAAATCCAACGCACATCATTCGCCAGCAGGCGGAAAGGGGTCTTTTGAACGTGCAGCTTCTGCGCTCCGGTGGCGACAAACGTCCCCACGCCGGCCCGGCGGGTGATATAACCTTCGCGCACCAGCTCCGCCAGAGCTTGGCGCACCGGAGCGCGGCTGATGTCGTAACGGGCACAGAGTTCTTGCTCCGTGGGGAGGCGGTCCCCAGGGCGCAAATCCCCTTTCTGGATCAGGTGCTTGAGGAGTTGCTTCAACTGATAGTACAAGGGTGTTGGGGCATTGCGGTCAATCACCGATAGCCAACCTTTCCGGCACTAGGTTTGTCATATTCTCATAACATTATATTCAGATGCCAAATTCCGTCAAGGGACAGGCAACAAAAAAGGCCGAGGGAATCCCTCGGCCTTATTCCGCGCCTCACGCGCTAATGAACGCCCTCGCCATTGGTGCCGCGACCGATGCCGCGATACTGGAATCCCTGCTCGCGGACGAAGGCCGGATCGTAGACGTTGCGCCCGTCGATCAACACCGCGTGCCGCATCAGCGATTTAAGCCGGGCCAGGTCCAGATTCTTAAACTCGTTCCACTCGGTGACGAGGATCAGCGCGTCCGCGCCGTCGGCCAAAGCCTCCACCCCGTCCACCAACTCCACTTCGGGCAAAATGGGCTGCGCGGTAGGCATAGCCACCGGGTCGAAGGCCCGTACATGCGCGCCGGCCTGCATCAAGTGATGGGCGATGTCAATGGAAGGCGCGTCCCGCATATCGTCCGTGCCGGGCTTGAACGCCAGCCCCAACAGCCCCACCGTCATCCCGTGCAAATCGTCCCCCAGCAGCTCCTTGACCTTACGGATCGGGGCACGGCGTTGATCGCTGTTAATATCCATCACCGCGTGGAGCAAATGCGGGTTACGCCCCTCGACCTCCGCCATATAAGCCAGCGCCTTCACATCCTTGGGGAAGCACGAACCGCCCCACCCGATTCCGGCGTTGAGGAACGAATGCCCGATGCGCTTATCCAGACCCATCCCGTAAGACACTTCCTTCACGTCCGCCCCCAGAGCCTCGCAGATATTGGCGATCTCGTTGATGAAGGAAATCTTGGCCGCCAGGAAGGCATTAGAAGCATACTTGATCATCTCGGCGGTGCGCAGATCGGTGATCATAATCGTGCTGCGCAGCGGCAGATGGATTTGAGCCACTTGCTCCGCCGCCTCCCGATCCGTGGAGCCGAGCACCGTGCGATCGGGGTGCATAAAGTCGCGGATCGCGGTGCCCTCCCGCAGGAACTCCGGGCACGAAACGACCGAGAATTGCGGCACGTCCGGGCGGCGGTTGCGGATCACATTGGCGACCCAATCCCCGGTGCCCACCGGCACGGTGGACTTGTTGACCACGATGAGCGGGTGATCCATCACATCGGCGATGGACTCAGCCGCCATACGCACGTAGCGCAGATCGGCTTGCCCATCCACATCGGAAGGCGTCCCCACGGCGATGAACACGAATTCGGCATCCTTGATCGCCTCCTCATAAGAAGTGGTGAAGTGCAATCGTCCGGCTTTGACGTTCCGCTCCACCAATTCTTCCAATCCAATCTCGTAGATGGGCATAATGCCCTGCTTGAGATTCTCAATGCGCTCTTCGCTGATGTCCAGGCAAGTTACATCGTTGCCCAGATCGGCAAAACACGCCCCGCTCACCAATCCGACGTATCCCACTCCAACAATGGTAATGTGTCTCATTTGCACTCCTTTAGATTTTGAAAAGGTAACATTGGCCGCAAGAGGCGCAGAGCACGCGGAGAAAGCTGATCTCCACACTCTGCGCCTCTCTATCAAGCATCAAAGCGATGATACCACAAAACTACACTTGCTCATCCGGCGGATGTGCAGCCAACTGCCGGATCACCTCGCCGCCGATCACCTCTTGCTCCTGCAAAATGCGTGCGATCTCGTGCAGCGCGGGCAAGTGCGCGTTGAGCAACGCTATGGCGCGGGATTCGGCGGTCTCCACGATGCGGCGCGTCTCCCGATCAATGAGTTTCGCCGTTTCCGGGCTGAGATCGGCACGCACTTGTCCCGTCTGTCCCAGATACCCCGACCCGGCAGGCGTGAGGTAACGCACCGGCCCCAGAGCCTCGGTCATCCCGTATTCGGTCACCATCCGCCGCGCCAACTCCGTCGCCCGTTCCAGGTCATTCGCGGCCCCGGTGGACGTATCCTCAAAGATGACGCGCTCCGCCGACCGCCCGCCCAGCATCACCGCCAGCCGCTCCAAGAGTTCTTCCTCCGTCAGCAGATAAGTGTCCTCGTCGGGCATCTGCAAAGTGTACCCCAACGCCCCCTTGGCCGTGGGGATGATGCTGACTTTATGCACGGGATCGGTGTGCGGCTGCAATTGCGCCACCAGCGCGTGCCCGCCTTCGTGATAGGCCACGCGCTTCTTCAAATCAGGCGGCAAGGTCATCTTGCGCTGCAAACCGGCCACCACCCGCTCGATGGCCGCATCGAAATCCGCCGCGTTCACCTTCTCGTGCCCGTGACGCACGGCCAGCAAAGCCGCCTCGTTGACGATGTTCGCCAGGTCCGCGCCGGAGAACCCGGCAGTGACCT
>WFQZ01000154.1 GCA_015486785.1 Thermoflexales bacterium | reverse complement strand
TCGATGAACACGGTGACGAAGCGAGCCGGATTCTGGCCTCCTACCGTGACGGTGCCGGTGATGACCTGATTGAGCTTCTTGACGTAGAGGAATTGTAGCACATCGGTCGTACTGGGGCGAACAACGATTGGGTACTGCGGGCGAGTAGGATCGGCCACGTAGCCGGTTTCCGGTGGGACCCACAAGCTCAGTGTCCATGTTACGTTGTGGTCCGGAGTAGGAACGTTGAGGGTGTAATCCGACTTTTCCGGCCACATGCTGTCTTCAACGTAGTACTTTCCATCCGAATCGCTGCCGTAGACGTAGGCTTCAATCGCCACGTTATTGAGGTCTTGGTCAACAAGGTTGCCGTAGATTTGCGTCCCGGCCTCAATCAAGCCTACGGTGGTTGTTACCGACTCGTTCCTATCAACGAAGACATCCACCGGCGGGCCGGGCATATAGCCGCCACCGGGCACATGGCTGGAAAGCGTGTAGGTGTATCCGCCGAGCAGGTGCAATTGGAAGTACCCGCCACGGGTCACGGCGTCGTCAATCACACGACAATCCCCGCCCACGTTGCAGGCCTCGGCTGAGACGAAGACGTCCGTATCGGTGATCGGCTCTTCGGTATCCAAGTTCACCGCACGCCCTCGGATCACAGCATCCCGCTCCTGCACGAAGAAGTTGACGTTGGTGAGCACGTCGCCCGCTTCCAGATAGCCGTTCTTAATCCGTGGCCGCAGCACCAAGTAGGTTTCTTGCTGTTCTTCGGTCAATGCCGGGCCACCGTGCCAGTGTCCGGGGAAGAGCAACAAACTGTAGTAGCCGGTGGTGATGGTTTCCGCTTCGGCCCAGTCGCCTTCGTCCGTCCAGGCTTCCATAGGCACTCCGCCCAGGCCGCGCGGCGTGGTCGTTCCGGTGACGATCACCCGTCCGATGACCCGCACCATATCGGCAGGATTGGCGCGATCTCGCAGTTGGAAGAGTCCCAGGTCTTGGTTACCCTCGACCACAACCGGGAAATCGTTACGCTGCGGCGGCACCCAGCCGGTCTCAGGATCTACTTCAGCCTTGAAGGTGTAAGGGCCGGGCAGCGCGAGGATCGTAAACGCGCCGTTTTTACGCACCGGTGCGCCGATACATTGGCCCTCGTCCGTGCATAGGTGCGCGAACACCGAATCCTGCGGAATGTCGCTGCCATCCGGGGAGGTGATGATGCCGGTCACCTCGAAAGCATCGGCCAAGCTGGTGACGGTGAAGAAAGCGGTTTTGGTAATCGGATAGCCGGGCGTATAGGGGAAGGTAACCCATTGCTCATTATGCGGATCAAAGAGCCAACCCACCCCAGGATGATCGGGCTTCACCCCGACCTTCCACACACCACCGCCTAAAGTCATCATGTAAGCTCCATCAGGCTCGGTGCCGCGATCCACAACGACGCCGTTATCCTCATGCCAGGCCACGATCCGCGCATCACCGATGGGATTTCCGCTCTCGTCGTGGACTGCGCCGATGAGCACTTTGGATTTATCAGCCGGGCGCAAAGGTCGCCGCCCAAGATTTACCTGCTCATCCGGTGTGTGAAGAGTGAAGGTCATAGGATGCGGGGGACGCCAATCCATGCTCAGGTCTGGCGGCAAGAAGAATTCCACCGCAAAATCTCCGAGGGGCAAACCGCCGAAAGTGTAACGGCCATCATCTTGTGTTGTGCCCCAGTCGTCAAAGCCGGCATTGAACACATGCACATCCACCCCGCCGACGCCCTGACACGGGTCTCCTACCGGCGGAAGCGGCGGGAAGCACACTTGGCCGGTGACATTGGGCATGCGCAAGGTGAGCGTCACCCGCTCCGCCATCGTGGGCGGCACGGTGAAGGTGAGCACGTTCGAAGGCCCCCAACCCATTGGATCAATCCACAGCGGGGGCGGATCGGCCTGGATGTAGTAGAGGCCACCGGGCATACCACCAAAGACGAAATCCAGCCCCGATTGGGCATCGAACCAAGTCTCATCGTAGTAATTATCCGCGTCATTCCAGATGTGTACCTGGGTGCTGACCAGCTTACCATTGGGCTTCTGCACCACGCCCACAATGCGGGGGCGCGTCAGACGGATTGCGCCCAGGTCAATGGGCAGCACCGCGCCGGGCGGATACGAGAAAGTGCGCAACGGACTCTTGCTCAAGAACGAGTTGAGGTCACCGTTCGGGTGCGCCAGGTACTCATAGTCGCCATAATCCGGCAGAGCGAAGCTGAATTCCCCGGCCAGGTTCGTCTGCACCAGCAGCTTGATGTTACCGGTCATCATATCGTGAACGATAACGGTGGCCGGAGCGATCAGATTCCCATCTTCGTCATGAACCAGGGGCAAGGGACCACCATTAGGCCCCCGCACAATCCCCACGGCGGTAGGAGCCAACAGACGCAGGGTGATTGAAGGAACATGCTCCGTAGGTGTGAGCAGGGGGAGGCAGATGCGCTCCGAGTTCGCCAATGCCGGGATGTAGTTCGGTGTCGGCCAGGCAATGAAGCAATAATCACCCAGAGGCCGACCGCCGATCAACGCCATTTGCCCGGTGATCACCGGCTGCCGCCAGATCGGATCGTCATCCAAGGTGTACATCTCCACTTCAGCAGGGATAGGAGCACCGGAGAAGTCCTCCACGTGAATCGCCAGTTGCGGATATTGCAAGTGCAGGTCGTGGATCTCGTGCTGCTGCCCGTGGAACTCCACCTCAATGGGCGGCGGAGGGAAGAGACCCAGCTCCGGGATTCCCTCTGCAGCGATGCGATAAGTTCCGGTGGGCACACCACCCAAGTGGTACGATCCACCACATGCCCACACCTCATCCACCGCATCCCCATCCATATTCTCCAGCCACACACTCAGACATTGCGTCACCACCGCCCCGTTCGGATAGAAGATCTGTCCCTCAAACGCCGGAACGGTGAGCGTGATAGGTACGAAGATCGGAGTGGAGAAGACAGCCACGGGCTTGGGGAAGGATTGAGAATAAGTGTACACAGGATTAGGGGAAGCACCGATCATATAATCCGGGTACTGCGGTACGGCCAAACTATACTCCCCATCGGGGTTCGTTTCCATGTCTACGTGGAACGGGCCATATTTATCCCGAAGATGAACCACCGCTTTGGGTAATGGCTCTCCGCTCCCAGGATCAGCAATCGGAGGCAGCGGATTGCCCCACGGGTCTAGCACCGTGCCGGTGATGTTGGGATGTTGCAATTGCAACGTATACAGCGGAGCGGAAGACGGCGGAATGGGGGTTTCCACGGTGATGAACCTCCGTTGCGAATTAGCCAAGGCGGGAATATCTTCCGGGATAGGCACCGCCGCCAGCACCAAATGCTCCCCCTCACCGAATCCGGCGAAAGGAATCGGCGTACCGGGGATGTAAATCGCTGAGGAGATCACCTCTTCCCCGCCGATAAGCCGCACCACCGAGGTGATCGGCTGCCCCTCAGGGGCTTTGACCTGCACCAGGAATTGCGGTTGCGGTGGATCGCTGGGTTTCGCGCTAACCGTGACCGCAAACACCAAAATGGTAGGGATAAGGATGCCTACCAGCAAAGCGAACCATCTCTTCAAAGATGGCGTAGGACGTTTAAGCGTTTCCATTGTTACACCTCCTAAAGTTAAATTGAGAAAGTCTCCAGATCATCCAGCTATTACACTTACTCACATACGCGCCTCCTTTCCTCCAAACAAATTTGTGCCCAACTTAAAAAAACCGCTGCCGGTGGCTAATCAATCAAGGGGATATACCTACTATAAGAAAGATGCTCTCGTTTGTCAATACCCCTCTGCTTGTAAAGAAACGACGGCGGTCTCTTCCGATGTCGGCATGCACAATGACGAGATCTTCTAATCCCGCACTATTATCATAGCAACTAGACGTATAAATCGGGTTAAGGGAACGCTAAAAAACGCCTAAATCCCCCGCCATTCCTCTGAGCCTCTTGCAGTGAGATACTACCCTTGGCATACAAAATGAAACGGCTATAATGGCTCAAATTCAGCAGCTCACGGATTTATGGAGGCAGTCCAATGGCACAAGCTCGATCCAGCGCAACCAATCGCAAAAAAGCCGCAGCACTCTATGAAGAGGCGATGACAGCCTACGAACGTTGGGACGTGGAAGAAGCAGTCGCTAAGTTGGAGTCGGCATTGAAGCTGGCGCCCGACAATGCCCAATACCACATGAGCATGGCCCAAATACTCTCCCGCAGCGGGGATTTTGATCGTGCCTTGCGCTCTCTCGCCAACTACTTACGCCTGGCACCCGATTCTCCGGTCGCCGGCAGGATTGAACGGCTGTTTGGAAGCGGGATGGACCCGGTCGAAGCCGTGCTCACCGAGAAAATGACCGCCGAACGGGTGGCCTTAGACTTGATCGGCTCGGCAATCCAGATGTGGATTGAATACTTAATCGCCCTGGGTGAGTCTCCATTAAACATCCGCAAGCCGGAAACCTGGGCCGCGGCATTAGATTACACGGTGCGCAAAGTCAACCTGCGCGAGGTGCCGGTGGATCGCATCGCCGACTTCTACGGGGTCTCCCCCGACACAGTGCGCAAGCATCACCAAACCCTGGTGCAGAAGCTCGACATTATGCCCTGCGATTACCGCTACTTCACCGGACAAGAGAATCCGCTGGATAAGCTGGTAGAAGCGGCAGAGATGCTGGAAACTCTGGAAACCCGCTTCCGCCAGGAATAAGCGCGATGGCCGCACTCTCCCCATCGCAGTTCCAAGAGCTGGCCCGGCGCATTGAGGACGAAGTCGGCAAGCTGATCGTTGGGCAGCGCGAGGTGGTGCGGCATACGCTGGTCGCCCTGCTGGCCAACGGCCACCTGCTGCTCGAAGGACTCCCCGGCCTGGGCAAGACCATGCTGGTGCGCTCACTGGCCGCCGCGTTGAGCCTGGATTTTTCCCGCGTCCAATTTACCCCCGACTTGATGCCCGCCGACATCGTGGGCACGGACGTTCTGGAAACAGACGAATCGGGGGAACGCTACTTCCGCTTCCACCACGGGCCGATCTTCACCAATCTGCTGCTGGCCGACGAGATCAACCGCGCCACCCCCAAGACCCAATCCGCGCTGCTGGAGGCTATGCAAGAGCGGCAAGTGAGCGTCGGCGGCACGACCTACCCGCTCAGCCGCCCGTTCCTGGTGCTGGCCACCCAAAACCCCATTGAGCTGGAAGGCACGTACCCGCTGCCGGAAGCTCAAGTGGATCGCTTCCTGTTCAAGATCAACGTGGGCTATCCCTCGGAGGCGGAGTTAGTCGAAATTCTCGCCCGCACCACCGGCGCGGAAATTCCGCAAGTTTCCCCCGTGGCCGACGCCGAAACCCTGCTGGCGATGCAATCCCTGGCGCGGGGCGTGCCCATCGCCACCCCGGTGAGCACCTACGCAGCCCGCATCTCCGTCGCCACCCACCCGCACTCGGATACGGCGAACGAGCAGGTCAAACAATACGTGCGTTACGGCGCCAGCCCACGCGGTGCGCAAGCCTTGATCTCCGGAGCAAAAGTGCTCGCGCTCCTCGCCGGACGCTACAACGTCGCCCAAGAAGACATCCGCGCCATCGCCCCCGCCGCACTGCGCCACCGGCTGATCCTCACCTACGAAGCCGAGGCCGAAGGCATCTCCCCCGACACCATCATCCAGGCGATCTTGGACGATCTGTAGGGGTAACCGTAACGGTTACCCCTACTCGGTTACCCCTACCGCGGCGGCAGGACGCCGCCCAAACGGCGGATCGCCTCGTAGACCCGGTCGGGATCAGGCTCCCGCAAGGCGTTGGGTGGAGCTTGCTCGCCCAGCGCAACCGCCACCACGCCATCACGGCAAGGGATCGCTAAATCAACCGTGTAGGCGTGCCCCTCCGCATCGTGCAGCAGATAATCCCGCTCCGGGAAGAACCCGCTCTCCTTGAGCGTCACATACAACCCATCCACCCCCGAAGCATACAGATCGTTGATCTCCTCCGCCGCCGTAAACCGATCCCACGTCGTCTCAATAAACGTGATGCGCCGCCAGCGCAAACTGGGCAACGGCGGCTCGCGGCGGATCAGCGGCCCCAGTTGGAGCTTGTAATATCGCTGCTCCGCGCGGGGATGCTGCGGCTCCTCCGGGAACAAGTCCACGCGGCGCACCAACTCATGCCCGCGCACCTCGGCGTACCAAGGGATCGTCCAGCGGTCGGCACGGAACCGCGCCGTGAAGTAAAAGGCCAACACCGCCGCATCGGTCGTGCTGGGCGGCGCGTGACGTACCGGAATCCGATACCATCCGGCGTCGCGGGCCAAGCGAAAATCACGGGGATTGTTCATCACCCCCACCAAAACTCGGTCAGCTTCGTGAAACATACTGCCTCCGTCTAACTACACGCCGGTTCACCGGCAGAGATTGGCCGTTTGCTGCGCGTTCGCATCGTTGGGATCAATGCGCAACGCCACCTGGATATAAGGCTGCGCCTGATCGCACTCATCCAGCAGATAGTAGCACAAGGCCAGCGTGTAATACGTCTCAATGGGCGGTCCCTTCACCGGGCCGGTATCCCCGGCCACCGTCACCGTGCCTTCCGGCGTGGGGAACAGCGGGGAGGTGTGAACGGTGGTGCGCTCCGGCAGTTGCAAGGGCACGAACCACCCCACGTAAGCCTTCCCCGTCTGCGCCGGAGGCAGCCCCTGGATTTGAAACTCATAGCGGCCACTTGATACATCCAAGC
>WFQZ01000153.1 GCA_015486785.1 Thermoflexales bacterium | reverse complement strand
CCGCGCACTATCGTGATAGATGAGGCGCGTAAGACGGACATGGATTGGGAAATCTACCCCCAGGGATTGCTGGAGCTGATCGCACGGATTTCCTTCAGCTACCGCCCCCGCAAAATCTACATCACCGAGAACGGAGCCAGTTACAGCGACGGCCCTGATGCCGAGGGGCGCATCCACGATGAGCGGCGCATCGCTTACCTGCGCGAGCATTTCGCGGCGATGCACCAACTGATTTCCTGCGGCGTGCCGCTGGCGGGATATTTCGTGTGGTCCCTGCTGGATAACTTCGAGTGGGCGGAGGGCTACCGGCAGCGATTCGGCATCGTGTGGGTGGATTTCGCCACGCAACAGCGGTTGCCCAAAGACAGCGCGTGGTGGTATCGGCGCGTTATTGAGCAAAACGGGCCGGAGATTTGATGCGTGTTTACGTGGATGTCTCGGCGGCAGTGCATCGGCGGGCCGGGCTGGGGCGGTATGCCGAAAGCCTGACCCGCGCTCTCTATGCCGCCCATCCCGAATCCCTGGGCGTGTTTTTCAACCGCGAGGCCGGGATTGAACCGTTGGCCGGGCTGGACTCGCTCCCGACCCACTCGGTGGCCTGGGGGTACAAGGTCTGGCGGATGGCGGTGCTGTTGGGGCAAGTCGCCGCGCGGCCTTGGGATCGCTTGCTCCCCGACGCCACTTTGTTCCACGCCACCGAGCACCTTTTGCCGCCCTTCCGCGATCTGCCGACCGTGCTCACCGTCCACGATCTGATCTTCCGCCACCTGCCCCAGCATCACAAGCCGTTGAACCGTTGGTATCTCAATCTCGCCCTACCGCTCTTTTGCCGCCGGGCGACGCACATCATCGCCGTCTCGCAGGCCACCAAGCGCGATCTCGTCGCGGCTTACCATTTGCCGCCGGAAAAGATCACCGTGATCCACGAGGCGGCAGACCCGCGCTTCAAGCCGGCGTCCGCTCCGGCGAAAGAGGCCGTGCGCCGACGTTACGCGCTGCCCGAACGGTTTATGCTCTACGTGGGCACGATTGAACCCCGCAAAAACCTGGTGCGCTTGTTGCGCGTGTGGGAACGGCTCTATCGGGCGGGCGAAGTCCCGCCACTGGTGATCGCCGGGAAGCGGGGCTGGCTTTCCGATGGCTTCTTCGCCGCTCTGGAGGCCAGCCCTGAGCGGCAAGCGGTACGGCTCACCGGCTACGTGCCGGATGAGGATTTGCCCGCGCTCTACAGCGCGGCGGAATCGTTTGTCTTCCCCAGCGTCTACGAAGGATTCGGGCTGCCGCCGTTGGAGGCGATGGCCTGCGGCACGCCGGTTGTGTGCGCCAACGTATCCTCGCTCCCGGAGGTTGTGGGCGAGGCCGCGCTAACTTGCGATCCGTATGATGAGGCATCGTTGGCGGAATCGTTGCGCCGCCTGCACCGAGACCCGGCTTTGCGTCAGCAGTTACGCGAACGCGGGCTGCGTCAGGCCGCGCGGTTCTCCTGGGCGCGGGCGGCTCAGGAGACTTGGGAAGTCTATCGCCATTGGAGTAAATGATGTGGAATCAACTGGATTTGTTCAGCTCTGTCGCAGCTCCCGTGCATACGGTCAGTGAGATCACGTCCCACATTCGGGGTTTGTTGGAACGTGAACCGCTGTTGCAAGACCTTTCCGTGCGCGGGGAGGTCTCCAACTACTCCCGCTCGGCGTCGGGGCACGTGTACTTCACGCTCAAGGATACCGGGGCGCAGCTTTCGTGCGTCATTTGGCGGAGCGTGAACCGCACCTTGCATTTCGTCCCCCGTCCAGGGGACGAGGTGATCGCGCATGGCTACATCGGGCTGTACGAACCAAGCGGACGTTATCAATTGTACGTGGACGCGCTCCGTCCCGCCGGACGCGGCTCGCTCTACCAGGAATTTGAGCGGCTCAAAGCGCGGCTGGAGGCGGAGGGGCTGTTTGCCACGCAGCGCAAACGCCCCTTGCCCACCTTGCCGCGCCGCATCGGCGTGGTCACCTCGCCGACGGCGGCGGCCTTGCGCGACGTGCTCCACGTGCTGGGACGGCGGTATCCGTTGGCGACGGTGCTGCTTTCCCCCACGTTAGTCCAAGGGGATGCTGCGCCCCCGCAGATCGTGGCCGCGCTGGCCGCGCTCAATGCGCGGGATGATGTGGATGTGATCTTGGTGGTGCGTGGCGGCGGCGCACTGGAAGATCTGTGGGCCTTCAATGATGAGCGCGTGGTGCGGGCTGTGGCTGCCTCGCGCTTGCCGGTGATCAGCGGTGTAGGGCACGAAACCGACTTCACGCTGACGGATTTCGCCGCCGATGTGCGTGCGCCCACGCCATCAGCCGCCGCCGAGGTGGTGGCGCCCGATCTGGCCGAGTTGCGGGATGCGCTGCGGCAGTGGAGCGTCCGCCTGGAGCAGGCGATGGCCGCTCACGTGGACACGGCCCGCGCTCGCGTGGAACAACTCCGGCGCACCCTGGCGATTCTTTCCCCGGAGCGGCAATTGGCCGGGCAGCGTCAGCGGGTGGACGATCTGCTCGCCCGCGCCGATCTCGCAGTGCGTCACCGGCTCACCTCGGCGCAGCAACGTTGCACCGCGCTCACGGCGCGGGTGGAGGCCTTGAGTCCCGATGCTGTGCTCGCTCGTGGCTACGTCATCGCCAGTCAGGCGGTCGGCGGGCAGGTGCTCATCTCCTCCCGCCAGGCGGAGGCCGGCACGGTCATTTCCCTGCGCTGGCACGATGGCGAGAGGACGGCGCGGGTGCTTCCTTAATGAGGCATAGAAGGTTATCCTGCAAACATTATTTGCGAATGCGCAATGAAATGGCACGGTTTTGACATTTCCAAAGGCTATGCTAATATGAATTTCGTAAGATTGGGTAGGGCGGACGTTTTTATCATTTGGCCTTATTTGAATGAATGCCTTGAAGTCTTATTGATAACGGGCGGCCCGCACGGTCGCCCGAAACTTTTATCCAGGAGTTATTGATGAGCACAATTCTGTTATTCCGTTTGCTGGGTCTCGTTGGATTCGGCTCGGCGGGCGTGGCTCTGAGCGACCAAATCGCTCTGTTGTCCATCCTGCCGCAGCAATATCAAGTCTACATTCCATTGATTGGCGGGATTCTGGGGGCGATCTTGGGATTTATCATCACCCCGGCGATCACCATCACCCCGTTTCACAAGTTGAAGATCACTATTCAGCACCTGCCGGCGCAAGTTTTGCTCTCCGGCATTGGCGGCTTGTTCATCGGGTTGTTGCTGGGCGCACTCATCGCTTACCCGCTCTCGCACCTGCCCGGCGTTCTGGGGCAGTTTTTACCCATCATCACGGCGGCCATCACCGGCTATGTAGGCGTCGTCGTGACCACAACCCGCCCCGACATCCTGCAAAGTTTGCGCCTGCGCTTTGGCAGCAAAGAGCCGGGGAGCGACAAACGGCGGGTCAAGGGCATCTTGATGGATACCAGCGTCATCATTGACGGGCGGATCGCCGATGTCTGCCGCACCGGATTTATCCAAGGGGAACTGATCGTGCCGCTCTTCGTGCTTAACGAATTGCAGCACGTAGCCGATTCGGCGGATACGGTGCGACGCAATCGGGGGCGGCGCGGGCTGGAAATCCTGCGGCAATTGCAAGAAGAATCGCCGGTCCCCGTGCGCTTGACCGATGCCGATGTGCCCGAAGTCCGCGAGGTGGATGACAAGCTCATCGCCTTGGCCCGCAAGCTCGACGCGGCGATTTTGACCAACGACTACAACCTCAATCAGGTGGCCGAATTGCAGGCGGTGCAAGTGCTCAACGTGAACGAGTTGGCCAACGCCGTGAAGACCGTTTTGCTGCCGGGTGAGAATTTCTCCATCCATGTCCTCCAGCCTGGGAAGGAGCCTCGGCAGGGCGTGGGCTACTTGGAGGATGGCACTATGGTGGTCGTGGAAGATGGTCAAGCGTACATCGGGCAGACCATTGATGTGACGGTCAGCAAAGTGTTGCAGACCGCAGCCGGACGTATGATCTTCGCCCGGCTTTCAGGGATATAATTCGAGAAATCAGCGAACGAGGGATGTGAAATGACAATCAAAATTTACAATTACTTGACCAGAGAACTGGAGCCGTTCAAACCTATCACACCTCGGCATGTGAACATGTATGTTTGTGGGCCAACTGTTTACGCGGATTCACACTTGGGGCACGCCAAGACGTATGTCTCGATGGATGTTGTGGTGCGTTATTTTAAGTACCGCCGCTTCAAGGTGCGCTATGTGCGCAATCTCACCGATGTGGGACATTTGCTGAGCAGCGGCGAGGATCGCATCAGCAAAGGCGCGCGGCGCGATCAGGTGGAGCCGATGGAAGTTGTGGATCGCTACATCAAGAGCTTCCACGATGATATGGACGCGCTGGGCGTGCTGCGCCCCAACATTTCCCCCCGCGCTACCTGCCACGTACCGGAGATCATCACCTGGACTCAGGGGCTGCTGGAGAAAGGCCACGCCTACGAAGTCAACGGGAATGTGTACTTTTCCGTGGAATCATTCCCGGAGTACGGCAAGCTCTCGCACCGCAAGCTCGAAGACCTGGAGGCCGGGGCGCGAGTTGAAATCCGCGAGGAAAAGCGCAATCCGGCGGATTTCGCCCTGTGGAAGCGAGCCGATCCCGAACACATTATGCGCTGGCCCAGTCCTTGGGGCGAAGGGTATCCCGGCTGGCACATTGAATGTTCGGTGATGTCCACTAAGTATCTGGGCGAGACCTTTGACATCCACGGCGGCGGCCTGGAAAACATCTTCCCGCACAACGAGTGCGAGATCGCGCAGGCGGAAGCCTACCACGGACATCAGTTCGCCAACTACTGGATGCTGGTGGGTTCGCTGACGGTGAACGGCGTGAAGATGAGCAAGAGTCTGGGCAACTTCCTGACCATCAAGGACGCGCTCAAGCTCTATTCCCCAGAGGCGATCCGCTATTTCATCCTTAGCAGCCACTACCGAGGGCCGGTGGACTTCAGCAGCGACGCGCTGCAAGCCGCGCAACGCGGCATCAATCGGCTGCATAACACCGTCCGCAAGCTGCGCCGCCGGATGAAGAACGCTCCGCCCGCCGGAACGGCGGTTCTCTCTCAGGTGGCCTCGCTGGATGATTACCAGGAAGCCTTTGAGATGGCTATGAACGACGATTTCAACACGTCCAAGGCTTTGGCGGCCTTGTTCGACTTCTCCAAGGAAGTCAATCGTTACTTGGATGAGCACGAGGAAGCCAGCGGGGGCACGCTCTCGGTGATGAACAAGATTTTCTCCGACCTGGCCGGCAGTGTGATGGGCATCCTGCCCGAAAGCGTGGACGAACACGTCAACGAGCAGGTGATAGACGGGCTGGTCGAGCTACTGGCGGAGTTGCGTCAGGAATACCGCGCCGAGAAGGATTGGAGCAAGGCCGATGCTATCCGCAGTCGGCTGGAGGAGATCGGCATTATCTTGGAAGACGGGCCGCGTGGGACAACGTGGCACTTGAAGTAGACAACCTCTCGCGACGGGCGGAATTCCCTTCCGCCCGTCTTTTTGTTTTCCCAGGACCACGTCACCTTGATTGAGATCCGCGAGTTCCGCCCCGAAGATCAACCTGCCGTGCGTGCGCTCATCCTGGCCGGGCTTGAGGAACGCTGGGGAACCTTGGATGAGAGCTTGAATCCCGATCTGCGGGACTTGAAACGCGCTTACGGCCACGGCGTGATCTTGGTGGCTTGGCTCAATGGGGAAGTCGTGGGCACGGGGACGTTCATCCCGCGCTCACAAGAGACCGTGGAAATCGTCAGGATGTCGGTCGCCCGCGCCTGGCGGCGGCAGGGCATTGGGCGGCGCATTTTGGAAAGTTTGTGCCGCCGTGCGCGGCAAGCCGGTTACCGAAGCGCGATCCTGGAAACGACTGCCGGTTGGCGGGACGCGGTGGCCTTCTACGAGCAGTTTGGCTTTCGGCGGACGCATCGCCGTGGAGCCGACGTGTACTTCGTTTTGGAGCTGGGCGCGTTCCTCGATTGACGGAGCAAGCCAGATTGACATGTCAGACAACCGATTTATAATGACTTCATTGGAGGCTGCTATGGCTATATCCAATCATCACAAAGTACGTCCGCCTCACGTGCAAGTCGAAGAGACTTTGCTGGCAATGTTGGAGTCACTGCATCCAGGAGATCGGTTGCCATCAGAGCCGGACTTAGCACGGCAATTAGGGGTGAGTCGAGCCACGCTCCGAGAGGTTATTAGAACTCTCATTGAGCGTGGCTTACTTGTGCGCCGTCATGGGGTGGGCACGTTTGTGGCTAAGCCGGTGCTGGAGGCCGGTTTGGAGGTGCTGGAGAGCATCGAACGGATGTCCGCGCGGCTGGAACTGGAAACAGAGATGGCTCACCTGGATGTGCAGGAGCGGTTCGCTACCCCTACGGAAGTTTATGGGCTGGGATACGAGCGCGGCACCCGGCTAGAGGTTTTGGTGGTCAATCGCGTGATCGCTGTTTCCGGCGTGCCGGTGGCCGACCTGCGGGACATTGTCCCGCTTACCTATCTGACCCGCGAGAAACTGGGGGCAGACTTTAACGGTTCGGTGTTGGAGATCTTCCTCTCCCGTGGCACCCCGATCTTGACCACCTCGCGCACCGAGATCGCTGCGGTGGCCGCCAGTACGAAGTTTGCCACACGGCTGCACGTCAGCAAAGGGTCGGCGTTACTCAAGCTGACCGCGCAATTGTTTAGCTATGACGATAAAATTGTGGACTACTCGGTCAGTTACTTTGTGCCGGGACATTTCAGGTTCCACGTGATGAGACGAGTAGGCCATTGATGTATCAATTAACAAGTGTTGGCACTTGTTGATTCCAAATTCACTTTTACCTTAGGAGGTACTGTACTATGCGTAGTTTTATGGGTCGTGACATTCTTTCCTTGAAGGATTTTGAGCGCAACGAGTTCTTCCGCGTCCTCGAAGTCGCCGAACAAATGGAGCCAATCGCTCGCAATCGCCGCAACGTTGATATGCTCAAAGAAAAGACCATGGTGGTCGCATTCTATCAGCCATCCACCCGCACGCGCTTGGCTCACGAGGCCGCTATGCACCGCTTGGGCGGGCATGTGACCGGCTTCTCCGATGCCAAGATGACCCGCGCCGGAGACTGGTATCAGGAATCCATCAAAGACACGGTGAAGATGTTGGAATGCTACGGTGACGTGATCGTGATGCGCCACTTCAAGCAGGGTGCGCCTGCCGAGGCCGCCAAGTGGGCCAGCGTGCCGATCATCAACGGTGGCGATGGCTGGGGCGAACACCCCACGCAGATTTTGACCGACTTGTACACCGTATGGCGCGAAAAGGGCCGCCTTGATGGCTTGAAGTGGTTGGCCGTGGGCGATATGCGCATGCGCACGATGCACTCCTTGGCCTACGCGCTCACGCAGTTCGATTGCCCCATCACCTTCGTTTCCCCGCCGGAAATGTCCTTGACCGAAGAGATGAAGGCGGAGCTGAACCAATACAGCCTCAACTACCAAGAGGTGGAGCACGTGGAGCAGGCCATCGCCGACGCGGACGTGATCCTTGTGGAGCCGGTGGTGCAGCCAGACTACACCAAGGCCCGCCAGGAAGCCGGTGAGCACGGCATCACCCCCGCCAATTACAAGATCACCCGCGAGCTGCTCACGAACAAGGCCAAGTCCGACGCGATCTTGCTGCACTCCTTCCCGCGCATGGATGAAATCCCCACCGATGTGGATATCACCCGCTGGTCACGCTACTGGCAAGAGGCTTTCAACGGCGTCGTGATGCGCATGGCGTTGTTGGGCTTGGTGCTGGGCGCGATGGAATAATTCCGCTCTGACGTATTTTTAGGAGGAAACTTAAATGATCACCAACTTACGAGGCCGCGATCTGATCAGCGACCTAGATTTTACGAAGGAAGAAGTCGAAACCGTCTTGGAGGTTGCCTGGGACCTCAAGCGCAAGCGAGCGTTGGGCGAGCCGCATCCCTACCTGCGCGATAAGACCTTGGGAATGCTGTTCTTCTTCAGCAGCACCCGCACCCGCTGCTCCTTTGAGGCCGGTATGGCGCAATTGGGCGGACACCCGGCGTTCATTGACTCCCGCACCACGCAGGTTTCCCATGGCGATACGGCCAAGGAAATCGGCGAAATCTTGGGCCGCTACTTCGACGGGCTGGCCATTCGTCAGGTGGACTGGGGCTACGGCAACAAATACCTCAACTGGGTGGCGGAAGCCTCCCGCGCTCCGGTGCTGAACATGCAGTGCGATAAGTATCACCCGCACCAGTGCTTGGCCGACCTGATGACGATCCAGGAGAAGAAAGGCAAGGACTTGCGCGGCAAGAAAATCGTCGTTTCCTGGGCCTACGCTTCCTCTTACCTCAAGCCGCTGTCCGTGCCGCAATCTTTGATCCTCCAGATGCCCCGCTTCGGGATGGATGTTACCCTGGCCTACCCGCCGGAGTTTGAGTTGATGCCCGACATTATGGAGCAGGCGCGAGAGCAAGCCCGCATCCACGGTGTGAAGTTCGAAGTCGTCCACGATATGGAAGAAGGGTTCGCGGATGCCGACGTCGTCTACGCCAAGTCCTGGGGCCCGCTGATGACCACCAGCGATCCCGAAGAGGGCAAGCGCATCCAGGATAAGTACAAGGACTGGATCACCGACGCCCGCAAGATGGCCCTCGCCAAACCCGGCGCCATCTACATGCACCCGCTGCCCGCCGACCGCGATATTGAGGTCACCAGCGAGGTTATGGACGGGCCGCAATCGGTCGTCTTCGACCAGGCCGAAAACCGCCTCCACGCCCAAAAGGCCGTGATGGCACTCACAATGTGGTAAACCCTGGCGGCGGGGGAATTTCCCCCGCCCCTGTTTTCTTTTTCAGGTGAAAAACTTTTAGGAGAGCAAAAATGGCAGATAAGAAATGGGCAGTCATTGCCATCGGTGGAAACTCACTGATCAAAAGCAAGCAACATCAATCCGTACAAGACCAGTACCAGGCCGCGAAGGAAACCGCGCACCACATCGCCGCGATGATTGAGCGGGGCTGGGACGTTGCCATCGGGCACGGGAACGGCCCGCAGGTCGGATTCATCCTGCGCCGCTCCGAGATCGCCGCGAAGGTGGAAGGCATGCACGAAGTTCCGCTGGATGTCTGCGGGGCCGATACGCAAGGGGCCATCGGATACGCGCTTCAGCAGAACTTGGTCAACGACTTCCAAGACCGAGGCATGACCAAGAACGTGGCGACCGTCGTCACCCAGGTGCTGGTAGACAAGAACGATCCCGCCTTCAAGAACCCCAGCAAGCCCATCGGCAGCTTCATGGACGAGGCCGAGGCCAAGGCGCGGGCCGAGAAAGACGGATGGGACATCGTGGAAGATTCCGGGCGTGGCTGGCGGCGTGTCGTTCCGTCCCCCATCCCGCAGAAGATCGTCGAATTGCCCGCCGTGCAAACCTTGCTGGATAACGGCATCTGCACGATCACCGTGGGCGGCGGCGGCATTCCGGTCATTCAAGACGATGAGGGGAAATACATGGGCGTGGCCGCTGTAATTGACAAAGACTACGCTTCCTCATTGCTGGCCCGCTCCATCAACGCCGACTTGTTCCTGATCTCCACCGCTGTGGAAAAGGTGTACCTCAACTACAACACGCCCGAAGAGAAGGCCATTGACGTGATGACCGTTTCCGAGGCCAAGAAGTACATGGAAGAAGGCCACTTCGCCAAGGGGAGCATGTACCCCAAAGTCCAGGCGATCCTGTGGTATCTGGAAGCCGGCGGCAAAGAAGCCATCATCACCGATCCCGCCCACATCACCGACGCCCTCGACGGCAAGACCGGCACGCGGATCATCCCCGACTAAGGGACAACGGGAGTCCCAGGCCTTGTCTTGGGACTCCTAAACGAGGTAAGAATGGATCACGTAATTGGTTTGAAATGCACGATTTGTGGTGCGGAATACGGCGTTGACGAGATCTCCTACGTCTGCCCCAAGCACGGGGACGACGGCACGGTGGATGTGTTGTACGATTACGATGTGATCAAATCACGCATCAGCCGCGAATCATTGGCACAGAACTACGATTACACGATGTGGCGATACAAGCCGCTCATCGCCGTGGAGCCGGATTCGCCGGTCCCGCCGCTGCGGGTGGGCTGGACGCCGCTCTACCCGGCACCGCGTTTAGCCCAAAAACTGGGCTTGCAACATCTATGGGTCAAGGACGATGGCGTCAATCCCACTGCATCCTTCAAAGACCGTGCCTCGTCTGTGGCCGTGGTCAAAGCGCGAGAAGTCGGGGCGGAGATCATCACCACCGCCAGCACCGGGAATGCCGCTGCTGCGCTGGCCGGACTTTCCGCCAGCATAGGATTGCCCGCCGTGATCTTCGTGCCCAAGTCTGCGCCTCCGGCCAAGATCGCCCAGCATCTCATCTACGGGGCGCGGGTGATGTTGGTGGATGGCACGTATGATGATGCGTTCGAGTTGACGCTCAAAGCCGCCAAGGAATTCGGATGGTACAACCGCAACACGGCCTACAATCCGTATATGACCGAGGGGAAAAAGACCGCCGTCTACGAAATCTGCGAGCAACTGGGCTGGGATGCGCCGGATCGCATCTTCGTGCCGGTGGGCGATGGCTGCATCATCGGCAGCGTCCACAAGGGATTGAAGGACTTGCTGGCGATGGGCTGGATTGATCACATGCCCAAGATTATGGGCGTGCAAGCCGCCGGATCGGCCCCGCTGGTGGAGGCCTGGAAGAACGGCGTCGCCGGTTGGGAAATGAAGCCGGTCGCCGCTCATTCCGTGGCCGATAGCATCGTGGCCGGACTGCCCCGTGACCGCAACAAGGCCTTGGCCGCCGTCCGCGAGACGGATGGCGCGTACTTAGCCGTCAGCGACGAAGAGATTTTGGCCGCCATCCCGGTGATCGCTCGCAATACCGGCGTCTTCTCTGAGCCGGCAGCGGCAGCGGCTTACGCCGGATTGGTGAAGGCCGTGGACGAGGGGATCGTCTCCCCCGAAGAGCGGATCGTGGTGATGCTCACCGGCTCCGGTCTCAAGGACATCGCCAGCGCGATGAAGACCGTCCCGGAACCACCCATCATTGCCCCAAACTTGGACGCAGTGAAGCAGGTACTTGAACAAGCATAGCATTTGGCGCTGGGGCGCAGGGTTGATCTCGCTGTGGCTGCTGTGGATGACGCTGCGCCCGGCCCCAGAAGTTGCCGGAAATCTACAACCGCTTACGGTGCCCGCCGCCGAGCACGGCGTTTCGTATCATTGGTTCATTGATATCGCCGGTAACATCGCTGTTTTTATCCCGTTGGGATGTTGTGCCGCGCTTGCTTGCGACGCGCCTTTTTGGCAGCGAGGCGCGGTCGGCGTGTTAAGCGGTGCGGTGCTCAGCCTGGGCATTGAACTGGCCCAATTGTTGCTGCCTAGCCGCGTTTCCTCGTGGGAAGATTGGGGGCTGAACACCCTCGGCACGGGGATCGGCGCGGGGCTTGCTTTGGGCGTGCTGGCCATTCGTGGCTCACGGCCCGCATTTACAATCAAATCTAAAACTAAAAAGGAACATTATGATAGACCTAACGATTAATCCAGAAGGACTTGAGCATGCCGTTAAGCGTGCTCGTGAACGGGACATCATCATCCCGACGTTTGAGCAACAGAAGAACCCGGAGCTTATTCCGGATGCGATCAAGGCCGAGTTGAAGAACATCGGCTTGTGGGACATCACCCCGCGCAACCTTTTCCGCATCACTTGGAAAAACGAGCCGGTGCCCTTCGGCGGCGGCTTTGGCGGCGTGAACTACGTTGAGATTCCCCCTGAGCTGACCGGCGTGAATGCCCGCATCATTGCCTTGGTTGGGAAGTGGTTCCCCACCGGGGCGCACAAAGTGGGCGCGGCCTTCGGCTGCCTCGTGCCGCGATTGGTCACCGGGCAATTCGACCCCACCATCCAGAAGGCCGTCTGGCCGTCCACCGGCAACTACTGCCGGGGCGGGGCTTACGACTCCACCTTGCTGGCCTGCGATTCCATCGCCATTTTGCCGGAGGAGATGAGCCGCGAGCGGTTCGAGTGGCTGGCCTCCGTTTCCGGCGAAGTGATCGCCACCCCCGGTTGCGAATCCAACGTGAAAGAAATCTTTGATAAGTGTCACGAGTTGGAACGCGAGCGCGGCGACCACATCTTCATCTTCAACCAGTTTGAGGAATTCGGCAACTACCTGTGGCACTACGAGATCACCGGGCACGCGATGGAAGAGGTGCTCCAGATCGAAATGCGCCCCGGCGAGCGGTTCGCGGGCGTGGTATCCAACACCGGCTCCGGCGGCACCATCGCTTGCGGCGACTATCTGAAGCAGCGATTCCCCACCAGCACCGTGACCGCTAGCGAGGCTTTGCAGTGCCCCACCTTGTTGCTCAACGGATTCGGCGGACACCGCATCGAAGGCATCGGCGATAAGCACGTGCCGTGGATTCACAACACCAAGAACACCGACGTGGTCACCGACATTGACGACCAGGCCACCATTGACCTGATTCGGCTCTTCAACGAGCCTGCGGGACGCGCGTACCTCAAGAAGCGCGGCGTACCGGCGGACTTCGTGGATCAACTGGATCTGATGGGCATTTCCAGCATCGCCAACGTCCTCGCGGCCATCAAGACCGCCAAGTGGTTCGAACTGACCGAGAAGGACATTCTGCTCACCGTGTGGACCGACTCCATGGAACTGTACCAGAGCCGTCTCCGTGAGCTGCACGAAGAGCATGGCGAGTACACCGAGCTTGACGCGGCAGCGGACTACGAACGCTACTTGCTGGGGCAGGAAATCGACAACATGGCCGAACTGACCTATCGGGACCGCAAGCGCGTCCACAACCTCAAGTACTACACCTGGGTCGAGCAGCAGGGCAAGACCTACGAAGAGATTTTGGAGCAGTGGTACAAGGATGACTACTGGACCAGCTTCCAGACGCAGATTCCGCACATGGACGAGCTGATCAAGGAGTTTAACGAGCGCACCGGCTTACTCAAAGAGTAGGCATTTGCACCCTCCTATGTGTGGCGGGATGTCGCTAAGGCGGCATCCCGCGTTTTGTTTTCGGCATAACGCGCGGATTGGAGTAAGATGATGAGCACCAATCAGTTCACGGGAGGCGGATGATGGCGAAAACACAGAGCTTGGCGCAGTTGATCTCATTTCAAGGGAAGCGGGTTTTGATCAGCGGGGCGGCTGCCGGCATCGGCAAGGCGATCACGGCGCGATTTGCGGAAGCGGGCGCGGAGCTGGAATTGGTGGACGTTGACGGGGCACGATTGGCGGCAGTGCAATCGGAATTGGCCGCGTCGGGCGTTTCGGCGCACACTCACGTGGTGGATCTCTCCCAAAAAGACGCTATTGATGCGCTGTGGGCGTCTCTGAGGGGCCTGGAGCCGGAAGTCTTGATCAACAACGCCGGAATCTACCCGTTCAAAGATTTCCTGGATGTAGAGGCTTCTTTCTACGAGCGGGTGATGGACATCAACTTGCATTCGGTGTACTGGATGTGCCAGCATATGATCCGGCAGCGGGGCAAAAAGGGCGGGGTGATTGTCAACGTCGGTTCAATCGAAGCTCTGTTGCCCTTCAAGCACGATCTGGCGCACTACAGCATGAGCAAGGCCGGCGTGATCGCGCTCACTCGTGCGCTGGCCAAGGAGCATGGCAAGGATGGCTTCCGCGTGAACGTGGTCGTGCCGGGGGGAATTGTCACCCAAGGGACAAGGAGCATCGCCCTAGACTTCCGCCGCTGGCGGTGGAGTCTGCTGAAGACCGGCCTGGAGTTCAAGTGGCGGCTGCCTTTGGGCCGCTTCGGGCAGCCGGACGAGATCGCGCGGATGGTGTTGGTGCTGGCCAGCGACCTTTCCAGCTACGTCCACGGCGCGATTGTGCCGGTGGACGGCGGATTTTTGGCCGCGTAGCCTCGCTCACACGTCGAGATTCTGTACCTCGCGGGCGTGGGATTGGATGAAGCGGCGTCGCGGCGGAACTTCGCTGCCCATCAGCATACTGAAGACTTGATCGGCCTCGGCGGCATCCTCAATGGTCACTTGCACGAGCGTGCGTTGTTGCGGGTCCATTGTCGTATCCCATAGCTGCTGCGGATTCATTTCCCCCAACCCCTTGTACCGTTGGAGCGTGTACTTCTGATCTCCGATTTCGGCCAGCATCTGCTGTAGCTCTTCCTCCGAGTAGAGGTACTTGGATTTCCCCCGCGTCTTCACCAGGTACAGCGGCGGCTGCGCGATGTAGAGATGCCCTTGCTCGATCAGCGGCTGCATGTAGCGGAAGAAGAACGTCAGCAGCAAGGTGGTGATGTGCGCGCCGTCCACATCGGCATCGGTCATGATGATGATGTGATTGTAGCGCAAGTTATCCAAGTTGAACTGCTCGCCAATGCCGCAGCCTAGCGCGGAGATGATCGCTTGCACCTCTTTGTTGCTCAAAATCTTGTTCAATCCGGCGCGTTCGGTATTGAGGATCTTCCCGCGCAGCGGCAGAATCGCTTGGAAGTGCCGATCTCGGCCCTGCTTGGCCGAGCCACCGGCTGAGTCGCCCTCCACGATGAATAACTCGCTGCGTGATGGGTCGCGGCTGGAACAATCGGCCAGCTTGCCCGGCAAGGTCATGCTTTCCAACGCGCTCTTGCGGATCACCAGCTCGCGGGCCTTGCGTGCCGCAGCACGCGCCTTGGAGGCCGTCAGTCCCTTGTTGATGATCGCGCGGGCGGCACGGGTGTTGGTTTCGAAGAACTCGGCGACCGCCTCCGAGGTGGCCGCTTCCACGGCCCACTTGACTTCGGGGTTCATCAGCTTGACTTTCGTCTGGCTCTCGAATTGCGGATCGGGAACTTTGACGCTGATCACGGCGGTTAAACCTTCCCGCACATCGTCGCCGCTCAGGTTGGGGGCATTTTCCTTCAACGCGCTGAGTTTGCGCCCCACGTCGTTGATCGTGCGGGTGAGCGCGGAGCGGAAGCCGGTCAAGTGCATGCCGCCGTCCACGGTGTTGATGGTGTTGGCAAACGCCAGCACCGTCTCGCTGTAGCCGGTGGTGTATTGGAGCGCAACTTCAACGATCACGCCGTCCACGGCTTTTTCCACGTAGATCGGCTTGTGGAGTGGGGTACGGTTGCGGTTCAGGTAGCGCACGAAGGACAAAATCCCGCCCTCAAAGTGGAACGCGATCCGACGGGGGAACGTCTCCGGGCGGAGGTCAATCAGCTCAATGGTGACGCCGCGCGTGACGAAGGCCATCTCCCGGAATCGCTGTGCCAGCGTCTCAAAGTTGAAGTCCACATTTTTGAACAAGGTGTCGTCGTAGCGAAAAGTCACCGTGGTGCCGGTATCTTTCGGGGAAGTCTTGCCGATCTGCTCCACCTCTGTCTGCGGGATGCCGCGCTCGTACCGCTGGCGGTAGATTTTGCCGTCGCGCCGCACGGTGACTTCCATCCACTCGGAAAGCGCGTTGACGGCGGAAACCCCCACACCGTGCAGCCCGCCCGATACTTTGTACCCGCCTTCGCCGAATTTGCCGCCGGCGTGCAAGGTCGTCAGCACCAGTTGCAGCGCGGAAACGCCCTTTTGCGGGTGGATTCCCACCGGAATGCCGCGCCCGTTATCCTCCACCGATACGGTGCGGTCTTTCGCGATCACCACGCGGATGCGATCACAAACTCCGGCCAGAGCCTCGTCAATGGAATTATCCACCACCTCATAGACCAGGTGATGCAAGGCGCGGGTGTCCGTCCCGCCGACGTACATCCCCGGACGCCGCCTGACCGCCTCCAGCCCCTCCAGAACTTGAATGGTTGAAGCATCATATTTCAGATTTGTATCTGCCATAGTTTCCCTTTCGTTCCCCGCTATTTACCCTTGTGCGCCATCTTCGGCGCGTTTGATGTACAACTGCTGCAACTCTCGGAGATACCCTAGCCACTCGTGGTAGTAAACGAATATCGCCGCCGTTAGCGCGGTGGTGATGATGGCATGCCCAATCCCGCCCACCAACCGCGCCCAAGTATCCGGCGCGGGCAAGGTCCATATCACGTTCAGGCCGTAGAAGAGCACCAGTGTCACCGAGGCGATCTGCAGAAAGCTCTGCATGTTGCTCTGCACCAGAATAAGGCTGTCGTATATCGCCTGCACTATCGCGCGACGTTGTTGCACAATGCCGACAACGGTGAATTGTAGCTGCAAGCCCAAGTAGATTGCCACCGCGATGATCAGCAAGGCCATCACCTGCCCCAGTATCACGCTCAGCGCTACCGACAGTCCCACGGCGAGGGTGGCGATCCCGCCGAGGGGAATCAAGAAGGCCAGCGTGACGAGAATCGTTACCACGAGCCGCAGCCAAATCTCATACCAGGAACTCGGCCCAATGTCCGGCAAATCCAGATACTCCAGCACGGCAATCCCGACCTGCCGCCAGTAGATCGCCGCCAGCCCCAGGCCGGCGACACTCAGCAAGATGCCCCAGCCCATCAGCCCCCACAGCGAGTGGACGACGATCTCTCCCCGTGTGCCCCAAGGCGTGCTCGTCGTGGTTTGAAACAGAGCACCCAGCGGGTTATCCACCAGCAAAGGGATGCCCAGCAAGGGCGAGGGTTTGAGCAGTGCGAAGAGGTTGAAATGCAGGCGCAAGTCATTAAGCCACAAATGCAAAGCCTGGAGTTGATCGGCGGTAAGGGATGTTCCCTCTTGCGCCAGCGTTTGGACAAAAACCCCCCGTAGACGATCCACCAGAGGCGTGATAGAAAGGCGCGGCCCCAGCCACAAAAACAGCTCCAGTAACAGCGGGATCAAGCTCAGTCCCGGACGATGGGCGACGATCTCAAATCCGGTAGTCAGGCAAGCAAACGTGCCTTTGGGTTGTTGTGGTTCTTGTGGGGCAGTGTCTTTTTCAGTCACCCTGCTATTTTATCCCAACATGAGCAGGATACCATACTCTTACGGAGAACCGGCGATAATCTTCAAAGGCACCGCCGGTTGCCCCGGCCACACCGGCAGCGCAGGGATGGGATCATCAAACCATAGGTGATACAGATCGCTGTACGTGCCATCTAGCTGTAACGCGCTCAAGGTGAGGTTGACCAGGTCGTGATAGGCCGAGTCCCCTTGCGGCAGGACTATCGCCACCGGGCGGTAAGTGTAACGGGCGTCGGAAAGCGTAAATCCGCCCTGGTGATAGAGGATGTCCAACAGCGGATACCGCTGCCCAAAGATGGCGGCCACTTCGCCATGCTGCAATCCCTGCACCGCAGAAGGCAGATCGGGGTAGGTGACGGAGGCCAGCCCCACGCCGGCAGCTTGGGAGAGCGCGGGCAAGGCCTGTTCCCCCAGACTGTGCGCGATCACGCCCACCGGACGCCCGTTCAGGTCGTTGACCGTGGGCACCGGGACGTTGGCCAGTGAAAGCAGACTCACGCCGTCATCAAAGATGGTGAAAGAGTAGTCGTATTGCAACTCGCCCTCGCGGGTGTGAATCCAGCCGCCGATGAGCATATCCACTTCGCCCGTGGACAGCTTTTGCGGGCCGCTGGCCTCATCAATCGGCACGAAGGCCACCGCGTCGCGGCTGCCCAACCAGCGTTCGGCCAACCGTTGCACCAGCCACACTTCAAAGCCGGTGGGCTTTCCGTCGGAGCGATCCGCGCTATAAGGCCAGCGATCCACGAAATAGCCCACGGCCAGCTTCCCCCGCTGGCGGATGCGGGCGATCACGTCCAGCGTAGCCAGATGTTGATCCGCGCCGCTCAACTCAGGCGGGCCGGCTGTGCCCGGCCAACGCGGGCTTTGCGGCGGAGAAACGCCGGGCAGCCAGTGCGCATAGAGCGAGTCGGTCGTCCCGTCTTCGGCCATCTGGATGAATGTCAGCGTCACCAGGTTGGCGAAAAAAGGATCGTTCTGCCGGTAAGCCAGCGCAATCGGCTCTTGCGTGTATTGCCCCACCGTGGTGGTGCCGGCCACATAGCGGCGGGCGCGTTCCAGCCGATGGCGCAAGTCCCCGTAGGCATCCACCTGACGGGTGCGCAAACTTTCCAGTGCGTCAAAGAAGCTCGCCTCGACGGTGAATGAGATCGGCTCGGTGACCGCTGCTTGGAGCGCGGCCTTGCTCCCCGTCCAGCCGACCACGGCGATCTTCCGCCCCGCCGCATCCTGCACGCTTTGGATGCCGCTATCGGGGAACGTGAGCAAGGCTTGGCCGTCCACAAAGTACGTCGGCCCGAAGTCGGCCTTGGCCTCGTCGTTCTGCGTATGCACTACCCCGGCCAACACAATATCCACATCGCCGTTGCTCAAGTGTGACAAGGCCGTATCCGAACGCACCTGGATGAACTGCACCGCATTAGCGTCCCCCAGCCAGCGACGCGCCAGCTCGTGCGCCAAGTCTATCTCCAGCCCCGCCAGCGTTCCCTGCTCCGTGACGTAGGAGAACGGCTCCAAATCATAGCGCACGCCCACCACCAGCGAGCCACGAGCCTGCATCCGGGCCACCGTAGAAAGATCCGGCGGCAACGTCGGCGCGGGCGTCGGCGCGAGAAACCCCGCCGAATAGACCGGACGCTCCGGAGTGGGCATAAGCTCCTTCAAAGTTGTGCAGCCAGAGATCAGCACCGCAACCAGCAAGAGAAGCCATCGGCGACGCATATTTTCCTCCCCACAAAAATAGTGCTTGGTCAAACCAAGCCGTTCAAATCTACCACAAAGGCCTCAAGGGAAAAGATTACCGCGTTTGCTGATGCGCCAGCAACAGCGTTTCCAGCAGCAACTGGGCGTTGACGTTGCGTTGAAGCAACGCCTGCGCCGCGCCGATCCGCTCAATGAGCGCGGTAATCTGGCGTATGGTGACCCGTTCCGCGAGCTGCTCCAGGGCCGGGCGGTGCTCCTGAAGCGTGAGCGGAGCTTCCGCCTGGGTCTTCAACAACAGCACATCCCGCCACCCGATGAGCCAGTAAGCCAGCATCTGCCGGAGATCGGTATCCGAGCGGCTCAAGGTCTTGAGCGCGGCGAACTGCTCCGGCAGATCCGATGACATCAACGCGAGCCATTGAGCGATGGCCGCTTCCATCTGCTGCAAGTGCTCCGGTTCATCCACCGCACGGACGGCCCACCCGATCCGCCCGCCGGAAATGCGGGCCAATCGCTCCGCTTCCGCCGCCGGAACGTGCCGGCGAGATTGCAAGGCCTGCTCCACCAGCGGCACCGGCAAGGGGCGCAAGGCGATCTGATTGGTGCGCGAGACAATCGTCGGCAACAACGATTCGCTATCCCCCGCCAGCAACACCAGGTGCGCGTAACCGGGCGGCTCTTCCAGCGTCTTGAGCAACGCATTAGCCGCGCCGATGGTTGCTTGCTCAAAGTGCTCCACCAGCACGAGCTTGTGGCGGCTTTCGTGCGGCGTCAGCGCGAGGAATTGCTCGGCAGCGCGGATCGCCTCAATCTTGAGCTTGCCGCGCGGCCCTTCCGGCGATATGACGAGCAGATCGGGATGATGGCCGGCGGCGACCTTGCGGCAAGCGCGGCACACGCCACACGGGCGATCCTCATCCGCCGTGCAGAGCATCGCTTGCGCTAATGTGTGCGCCAACGTCATCTTGCCCACATTCTCCGGCCCGGTGATGAGCAGCGCGTGAGGCACGTTATCTTGACTCACAGCCTGTTGCAACTGTCGCACCGCTAATTGATGCCCCAGAATCGGCCAACCTGTCATCTAATCACCTCGTCAGTTAAGGAAACACCGCGCCGCGAAGCGCAGCAGAGCTTGCGGCAACCGCTCGCGGTTCTCCACCGTGACCCGACTCACAAGGTAGAAGTCCCGTGGCGGCAAGCGGGAAAGCGCAAGCTCCAACAACTCCGAGCGCACCACGAGCACCGCAACCTCATACCGTTCCTCGGATAGTAGACGTAGCACTTCCACCCAGCCTTGCCCGTG